>JAUXUZ010000239.1 GCA_030680655.1 Phycisphaerales bacterium | reverse complement strand
CGCCGACATCGACAAGTGGGTCTCGCGCAAGGCCCAGCAACGCATCCTGGAAATCGCCAAGGAATTGAGCACGCAGGCGATCGGCCCCATCCGCACCCGCCTCCACGAGCTCGGTGACGAGACCATCGAGTACGAGCACATCCGAGCCACCCTCGCGTTCAACGCCACTCGATAAGAGCCTCGGGCGCGAGCACGAGCGCCTCACGGTCGCGGTGCAGACGTGTTCAGCCTTACCCGCGCCGTCACGGGAAAGTGGTCCGATGGATACCGCCCATCCCGCGATGTCCGATCGATCGCCGCATCGAGCACCGTCCAGCCGTCGTCGACAAGCACATAGTCGATCTTCTCCGTGAGCGCCCCCTGCGGACCGCCCTTGCCTGTCGCATCGTCAACGCCCTTGAATGCATGGAACGTCCGCACACTCATCTCGTCAGGGTGCACGGCGCGGAACGTGTCGATCAGCCCGTTCCATCCGGCCGGCTCTGGCGCGTGCACCCGGCCCGAAAGGAACCTGATCGCCTGCGATGACTCACCGCAGTTGAAGTCGCCCGTGACGATCACCGGCGCACGCACCGAACGATGCTCGATCCGCTCGGCCAGCAGCACGGCACTCTTCTGCCGCGACGGTTCCGATTGGTGGTCAAGGTGCACGTTGTACACGTAGAACTCACGCCCGTCGGCCTCGCGTAGACGGGCCCACGAGCAGATCCGTGTGATCCCGTTCCCCCACGTCTTGCTCCCAATCTTCTCCGGCGTGTCGCTGAGCCAGAAGGTCCCCGAATCGGCCGGCCCCTCGCCCGAGAGCTTCAGCTGTGGCGTCCGATACAGGATCGCCGAGTACTCCCCCTTCGTTTTCCCGTCGTCGCGCCCGACGCCCACCTCCGCGTACTCAGGGAACGCCGCCCGTATCTCATCGATCTGAAACCGCAGCGCCTCCTGCAGCCCCAACACGTCCGGGTTGTTCGACTTGATCACATCCATCACCAGCCCGCGCCGGTTCTCCCAACGGTCGTCGCCATCGTTGGCCGTGCCGTAGCGGATGTTGAACGTCATCACGCGCAGATCGACCGGTATCGGCGCGGTTGCGCCCCGTGCCGCGGCGCGTTCGGCAGTAGGCGCCGGTGCCTGCGAACACGAGGCGGCAAAGCAGGTCAGCAGCAGCGCGAGGCAGACGCGGAGGGCGTTGGGCATGGGGCCAGTCTACCCGATCGCAGCGGTCAGGCCGAGAGGTCCAGCGGCGGTCGTTTGCCCGGCTTTGGCCTGGTGAGTTTGGGCGCAACAAATGGTCTTGGCGCGGACACTGGTTCGGCACCTTCGGGACCGTGCAGTTGCACCTGGTCTTCCTGCTGACGGGGCTGCCTGGGCGGCTGCTCGCCGCCCTGGTTGCCCTTGCGCTGGCCGTCGCGACCCGATCGATCGGTAGCGCTCGGGCCGTGCCCATAGCCGGGGATGTTGCTCGGCCGATTGACCTGCATGGGGCCACCCTTCGGCGTTTAACCGGCAAACCCTTGAATTGCGGGTGCTTTGCGGTACGAAGGCCTATTGCCGAGTGCCCTTGCCTCTCGCTACAGCCCCAGAACGTTGATGCCGCTGTCAACGTAGATCGTCTCACCCGTCACACCGCTGGAGAGGTCGCTGGCGAGGTACACCGCCGTTCCGCCAACGTCCGAGCCTTCCACGTTGCGGCGGAGGGGGCTGTGGGCCGCGACGCGGTCCATGATCTTGTCGGCCCCGCCGACGGCCGACGATGCGAGGGTGCGGAGGTAGCCGCCGCTGATGCAGTTGACGCGGATCTTTTCAGGCCCGAGCTCGTATGCGAGGTAGCGGGCGGAGCACTCCAGAGCGGCCTTTGCGACGCCCATGACGTTGTACCCCGGCACGACCTTCTCGCCGCCGTAGTAGCTCATGCACATGATGCTGCCGCCGCCGCTGCGGGCCATGATCGGTTGGGCCCGCTTGGAAATGGCCACCAGCGTGTAGGCGGAGATATCGACGGCGCTCTTGTACGCCTCGCGCGGCGTGGCGGTGAACTTGCCCGGCTGCAGCCACTCGCGGTCGGCGAACGCGATGGAGTGGACCAGCACGTGCAGGTGGTCGTGCTTCTCGCTGAACTTCGCGAAAGCTGCGTCGATGTCCTCGTCCTTGCCGGCGTCCATTGGCGTGAACCACCCGTCCTTGATGCCGAGGGCATCGACGGCCTTGCGGGTGCGGTTCTCGTTCTTCTCACCGGGCAGGTGGGTGAACGCGAGCCGGCAGCCGTGCTGGTGCAGGGCCTCGGCGATGTACCACGCGTAGGAACGGTCGTTGGCGATGCCGACGATGAGGGCGGTCTTGCCGGCCAGGAGCTGCGAAGCGGGCGCGGGAGGCTGGGGGGTGGTCATGGGCAATGCTATTCGCACACCACCCTCCTGCGCAAGCGTCCGGAAGGCCATACGGGGTGCCACAGACTCCTCGTGCTCTGACGAGGAGTCTGTGCCTTGGGGGCCGGGCGCGCGACTGCACAAACTCCTCCCAAAGCGGAGGAGTCTGTGGCACCCGGTCTGCGGTTGCCTGTACCATCCCTTCATGATCGACTTGAACGAACTCTCGCTCCCCGACCTCTACGCGCACCTGCACGGCATCCCGATGGGCAACAGCCTCATCCGCCGATCTATTGACCTTGCCCGCGAGGAGGACCTTGGCGAGGACTGGCAGCACGCCGACGTGACATCGCAGGCGTTCATCAAGCCGTGGGCGAAGGGTGAGGCACGGATCGTGGCCCGCAAGGCCTGCGTGGTCTCTGGTCTGGCGATCATCGATGACGTGCTCACCGCCTACCGCGCCGATGTGGATGCGCAGCTGAGCGCTGCCGACGGCGATTCTGTCGCGGCGGGGGCGACGGTCGCGACACTGAAAGGGAACCTGCAGTCGATGGTCACGCTCGAGCGTGTGCTGCTGAACTTCATCATGCGGTTGTCTGGCGTCGCGACCCGTGCCGCGGCCTTCGCCGCGGCGGCGAAGGCGGGTGGGGGCAGCGCACGCGTCTTCGACACACGCAAGACGACGCCGGGGCTCCGTCTGCTGGAGAAATACGCGGTGCGCTGCGGCGGCGGCTACTGCCACCGGCTCGGCCTCTACGACGCCGTGCTGATCAAGGACAACCACCTCGCCGCCCTGCGCGCGGATCTCGGCACGGCGAGCCTCGCCGGTCTCGTCAAGGAGGCGGTCAAGCGGGCGCGGCTTGAGGCGGGCAAAGAGGGGCTGCGGTTTGTCATGCTCGAGGTCGATTCGCTCGATCAGTTCAAGCAGGTGCTCGAGGGCGGTGTGTGCGGCGCGGGCGATGAGAAGGTCAACATCGTGCTGCTCGACAACATGGGGCCGGTCGGCCTGCGTGAAGCCGTGGCGCTGCGAGACTCGATGAAAGTGCGTGTCGAGCTCGAGGCCAGCGGCGGCGTGACGCTCGAGACTGTCGGCACCGTCGCCGCGACCGGTGTGGACCGCATCAGCACCGGCAGCCTGACCCACGGGGCGGTGTGGGTGGATTTCGGGATGGACATGTAGCGGCCCGCCTACTCGCCTGCAGATTCCGTCCGGCGCTGCTCGTTGATCCTGGCCAGCAATGACACGTTCGGGTCGATGCGGACGCGGTTGGGCTTCATCGGCAGGTCGAACGACTCGGTGGCGGACTTGGTGTCCATGTCGATGTAGAGCCACTGGCCGGCGGGCTGGTCCTTGCCCTCCTGGGCGGGGAATTCGCAGAAGACGGGCAGGCGCAGCGCGTAGGCGGGGTTCTCGGCGTCGATCTTCTGGCTCTGTTCCACCGTCACCGTCATCATCCTGCTGGTCTCGTCGTAGGCGGTGTCAACCTTCAGCGACGGCATGCCGGGGCGGAACGCCCACTGATCGAAGAACCGCTCGAGCGATTGGCCACTGACTTCCTCGAGCGTTTTGCGGAAGTCGCTGGTCTCAACGCACTGGAACTTGTAGCGGTCGATGTAGAGGCGCACGCCCTTCCAGAAAAGGTCGTCGCCCAGGCGCTCGCGGAGCATGTGCAGGAAGAACCCGCCGCGCTTGTAAGGGTCTTCGGCCTTGGTGAAGTTGTCGTCGATCTCGCTGTAGTAGCGGCTGATCATCGCGATGCCCTGCGGGGCGGGCGTGTTCGCGGAGAGCTTGAGGATGTTCAGCGCCTGACGCGGGCCGCGGTAGTAGGCGTCGTCGCCGTCGCGCTTCTGGATCCAGAGCCACTCGCCCATCGTGGCCCACCCCTCGTTGAGCCAGAGGTGGTCCCAGCTTTTGCAGGTGATCAGGTCGCCGAGCCATTGGTGGCAGAGTTCGTGAGCGATCAGGTCGTCCTGTGCGCTGTCGCTGTCGCCGCGGGAAGCGGCGTACTCGGCGAGGGTCGTGGCGGAGGTGTTCTCCATGCCGCCCCAGCGGAAGTTGCGGACGATCACCTGCGCGTACTTGTCCCACGGGTAGGGCTCGTTGAAGAGCTCCTCAAAGTGCTTGACCATCGCCGGAGTGTTCTTGAAGATGGCCTTGAGGTCGTCGGCGCTGCCCGGGGGGCCGTACACCGGCATGGGTACGCCGGGCTGGCCCTCGTTGACATCGACGACATCGAACATGCCGATGGCGATCATCACAAGGTAGCTCGCGTGCGGCTTGTCCTGCAGCCAGTGCCAGGTGGTCCGCTTGTCGTCGGCCGCTTTCCGTTCGACCATCCGCCCGTTGCTGATGACCTCGTACCCGCTGTCAACGGTGACGGTGATCTCGGTGGTGAGCTTGTCGTTGGGGTAGTCGTGACAGGGGAACCAGTAGGAGTTGTAGTTGCTCTGGCCCTGGCTGTAGACCATCGCGCCCTGCTTCTCACGCCCCGCGCGCGTCTTGAACCAGTTGAGGCCCGACGCGTTCCCGCTGGGCTTCTCCGCGTGGTAGGTCATCTCGACCGTTACGGCTTCGTCCGCTCCGACCGTCTCTGGAAAGTTGATCTTGAGGAGGTCGTCAGTGTGGGAGAACGTGGCCGCGGAGCCGTTGACGGTCACCTTCGAAAAGGTCATGGTCTTGCGCGCGTCAAGCGTGAGCGAACCCTGCGGGGCACCGATCGGCGACGTTGTCAGCGTCGCCACCCCGTCGAAAGCGGCGTTCTCGATGTCGGGGATATCGATCGTCAGCTTGATGTGCTTGTGGTCGAAGAACACCGAGGGCGGGTAGTTTGCGAGGCACCGCCCGGTCTGATCGTCGATCCGCGGGTCCGCCTGCGCCGGTGCGGTGATCGGCAGAGCCATGAGCACCGAGAAGAATGACAAGCGCAGGAGCGTGGCCGGCATGTGCATCGTGTTCCTCGTAGGGAGAGCAGCGGGCGAAAGCCTCGGAGTGTAACGGATGCGCGTTGGTCGGTTTCACGGCATCGATCCGGTGTCAGGCCCGAAGCGGCCCGAGTGGGGGCGGCAACGGACGGGGACTGCCGGGCCCGCCGCCCGGGCTTGGCTCCTCGCTCGGCGTGAGGCGGATCGGCAAGCACAAGATCCGATCGGGTGACACGCCGGCGAATGGAAGGGTGCCGCCTGGCGCGATCGCCAGAGATTGTGTATCGAGGTGGAGTGTTCCGAGGGCATGGGGCGACAGCGGAGGAAGAGCCGGCTGGACCGGCTGAACGGGCTGCTGCCGCTCAACCGAAGGAGTTGGTGCACCCCTCTTCCGCGGCTTGGATGAAGTCGCCTTGAGGATCGCATCGGCGATGCGTCGCGCCTCCACCGGGTCTTCGCAGGTTCGCAGAAGGCGTTTGAGCGCCTCGAGTGCCTTGATCTTGGCCTCGGCGAGCAACCGGTTGTACTCAGCGTGATCTGACACGTTGGCCCCCTGTTCGTATGTGCGTTTGAGCGACGCCGCGAGTAGATCATACCCGCGGGGCGAACGGCGTGCAAGGGTTTTGTTTGGTATTGGCAAGATCCCCCTTGTTAGGTGCCCGGAAGGGGTGGCTGGTGGAGTACGTACCCCGCGTCACTCACTGGCGACTGAGCGAAAAGCTGAACGTGGATGCTGGAGGTAGGAGCCAGCCGCGTGAACTGAGCGGATGGAGCGAGGGGCCAGTTGGAGAAACAGAGGGTGACAAGCATGCGGCCGACGCGCATCGGTGGCCGCGGCCGGCGCGACGGTTGAGCGCGGGGCCCCTACGCTGTCTCATGCCCCCCCAGCCGAACGACTTCTACGACGACATCGCTCACGGTGCGCAGGCGGTCCCCTCGCCCCTTGCGCTGGCGGCATCACCTTCGCCCCCCCCGGACGAAGACTCTGACGCGATCGACACGGGGATGGCCTTGGGAGGGGGAGCGGGTGACATGCTTCGTGCGACGGCCGACAAGAGCGCGACACACTCGACGGAGTTTTACTCACCGATGCCCGCGGGCTACCGCAAGGGCCAGACGAAGTACGTCGTGGTCTTCGGCACGGTGATGAGCGGGCTGGGCAAGGGGATCTTCTCGGCGTCGATGGCGAAGCTCTTCCGCGACAAAGGGATGTGCGTTGCACCGATGAAGCTGGAGGGGTATCTGAACTTTGACGCCGGAACGCTGAATCCGTATCGGCACGGCGAGGTCTTTGTGCTCGAGGACGGCACCGAGTGCGACATGGACCTTGGGACGTACGAGCGGATGCTCGACCTCAACCTCACCCGTCGCAACTTCACGACGTCGGGCCAGGTGTTTGCATCGATCCTCGAGCGCGAGCGCCGCGGCGACTATCTTGGGCGCGACGTGCAGTGGATCCCGCACGTCACCGGCGAGGTGAAGCGGAAGATCCGCGAGCTGGCGATGTACGGCGACGGCACCCGGCCTGCAGACGTGGTGTTCATCGAGGTCGGCGGGACGGTGGGCGATTACGAGAACGGCTTCTACATCGAGGCGCTGCGTGAGCTGGCGTTTGAGGAGGGGCAGACGGCGGGTGCGAACAACTGCTGCTTCGTCGCGCTGACGTACGTGGTGAAGCCCAACGCGCTGGGGGAGCAGAAGAGCAAGCCGGCCCAGCTGGGCATCAAGCGGATGATGGAGGCGGGCGTTCAGCCGCACATCATCGCCTGCCGGGCTGAAGAACCAGTGGACGCGAAGGTGCTCGAGAAGGTGGCGATGTTCAGCAACGTGCCGATGCACCGCATGTTCAGCATGCACGACCGCCCGAGCATCTACACGATCCCCGACGAGATGCGCGGCGAGGGACTCGACCGGCAGATCCTGAGCATCCTGGGCCTGCACGAGCGCGTGGACTCGCCGGCGGAGGACCGCGCCCGGGAGAACTGGAGCGTGTTCGTGCGCGGGCTGACGCGCAAGGCGCGGGCGCGGGTTGTTGACATCGGCATCACGGGCAAGTACGCCCACCTGCGCGACGCGTACGCGAGCATCGACAAGGCGGTGGAACACTGCTCGGCGAAGCTGGAGACCGACATCCGGCTCCACTGGATCGAGACGACGGAGCTGACGGAGGCGAACGCGTCGTCGCGCCTTGTTGACCTTGACGGCGTGATTGTGCCGGGCGGGTTCGGCCGGCGCGGCGTGGAGGGGAAGATCCTCTGCGTGCGTCACTGCCGCGAGAACAAAGTGCCGTACCTTGGCATCTGCCTGGGGTTCCAGGTTGCGGTGATCGAGTATGCGCGCAACGTGCTGGGGCTCAAGGACGCGAACTCAACCGAGTTTGAACCGGCGACGCTGAACCCGCTGATCAGCGAACTGCCCGACCAGAAGAAGATCGAGGGGCTGGGGGGAACGATGCGCCTGGGCGGGCAGGATGTGCTCATCAAGGAAGGAACGTTGGCGCACTTCCTCTACGCCAAGCGCACGAGCGTGCGCGAGCGGTTCCGCCACCGCTACGAGGTCGATCCCGCGTACATCGCGCAGCTCGAGGCTGGCGGCATGGTTTTCAGCGGTCGGCACCCCGCGGTGCCGATCATGCAGGTGCTGGAGCTCCCGGCTTCGGCGCACCCGTACTTTATCGGCGGGCAGTTTCACCCTGAGCTGACCAGCCGCCCGCTGCGCCCGCAGCCGTTCTTTGTAGGCCTGATCGCTTCGGCGATCGTGCGACGCTACGGCGTGGACGATGCGGCGCGGCAGGGGCTCTACGCGGACCCGACGCTCTCACGCTGGCTGCGACGCGTGCCCTCGGGGAGCGCGGTGAAGGCCTAGCGCCGCGTCGCGGCGAGTCCGTGCCGTGCGGTTGAGCCGCGGTGCGGACTAGTGTGCGGCGCGCCAAGGGCGTGCGTTCGCTGGCCAAAACCGAGAAGAAATAGGGGTGGCCAATGGCGTAATTGGATGTAGTCTATTAGTCGAAAGGGATCAACTTTGCGGCGATGAGCCTGGCCACCACGCTTGCCGGGGCGGTGTTAGGGCAGGTGGTGGCACCCCCGTTTGATGTGAACTATCAGCTAGTTGGGCTTGGGTATCCGGCCGGCGTGCCCTCTCCACTCGGCGGGCTCTGCTTCAAGCCCGGCGACAGCAACAAGCTGCTGATCGGCGGTAACGCCAACAGCACCGTGGGCGCGATCTACGAGATTGGGATCACCCGCACGTCCAACGGGTACATCAGCGGCTTCGCGGGCTCGGCGACGCTGGTTGCGACGGCGCCGAACATCGATGGTGGCCTGTGCGAGATCCCGGGCTCGGGCGGGACGCTGGTGTTCACGACCTACTCGAACAACTCACTGGGGCAACTCAGGCCCGATAGCACGACGCCCGACTCGTACGTGTCGCTGAGCAGTTCAGGGATCGCATCCTCGACGGGGACGTGCCAGTTTGTGCCGGCGGGGTTCCCGGGTGCTGGCAACTTCGTCGTCGCTTCGTACAACGGAGGGACGTTCAACACACTGCCGCTGACGCAGGTGCCGGGCCTCGCGCCGCACACGTACACGTTTACGACGTCGGGCGGCGAGAACATCTTCACCGGCGGCGGGCCAGAGGGGATCGTGTACGTCCCGCTCTTCTCGCCGATCTTCAACGAGACGCCGACGATGCTTGTTTGTGAGTATTCGTCCGGCCGTGTCTCTTCGTACGACGTTGACCCCGCTGGTCTGCCGGTGAGCGCGACTCGGCGGGACTTCATCACGGGCCTTAGCGGCGCTGAGGGCGGGTGCCTCGATCCGGTGACCAACAGCCTGCTGTTCAGCACGTTCGGCGGCAACGCGGGCGTAGTGATGGTTCCGGGGTTCAACCTGCCCCCCTGCGGCCCGGCGGACATCGGTCGGCCCGGCGGTCTGTTCGGGCCCGACGGGCTCTTGAATAACAACGACTTCATCGTGTACATCGACCGGTTCTTCGCTTCCGACCCGCGCGCGGATATCGGCGTGCAGGGCGGCGTGCCCGGCTCCGACGGCGCGTGGGACAACAACGACTTCGTCGTGTTCATCGAGCAGTTCTTTGCCGGCTGCACGGAGTGACCCGCAGGGGCGGGCCTACATCTGCAGCGGGCCAGCGCCCTGGGCACCGCCCGGCTGGCCACCCTTGGCCATCTGGGCGGCGTACATCTTCGCGACCGCCTGTGAGAGCTCGACGTAGCGCATCCGCAGTTCGCTGAGCACCTGCGTCAGGTCGGTGGTCTCTTGCTCGGTCAGGTTGCCCTTGGTCTTCTGCACCAGCACATCGATCAAGTCGATGTGGAACTTGGCGTACTCGAGCGAGACGATCGGGCGGCCTGTCTCCGGGTCGGGGTAGGCCCCCATGTACATGAGCGTCTGGCTGACCATCGTCCCGAGCAACGCCTGCCAGTCGGCCGGTGGCAGTTGCTGTGCGTGCCCGCCGGTCGCGGCTACGCCCGCGCCCGCCGCAGCAGCGCCCGCAGCGCCCGGAGCCGGCGCAGCTTTGGCCTTCTCGGCCTCCTTGGCAGCGAGGCGGTCCTTCTCGGCCTGCGCCTGACTCTTCCAGTCTGAGTCGATGATGAGCTTTGGCGAAGAGGGGGGGGTAGAAGAGGGGGGGGTGGTGTCGGCCATAATGGGCACGGTAGGCGATATGCTGTGCGCAGCGGGCGCGATCGGCACCACTCGACCGCATGGAATACCCATGAACACACCTTCGGACTCTGCACGGATGCTCGACTTGAAACCCACCGGCGGCGGGTGGCAGTTGCTCTCAACGCGTGGCTTGGCAGGCTGCACTGCTTTGCTGGTCGCTGCCGGGGCCGGCTGTTCGAGCTGGGGCAGCGGCGAGAAGGTCGGTCAGACCGTGCAGCCGGCGGCGTTCCACAAAGAAATGGCCGCCGCGCCGAAAGGTGTTGCCGATGGCACGGCCGTCGCGACGGGCGAGCAGAAGGCACCGGTTGCGGTGCCAACCCCGGCACCGGAAGCGGCCCCCGCGCGGCCTGACCAGCGAGCGCCGCGCGTGGTGGCAGTGGTAGATGCTGCCCCGCACGCCGATACCGCGGCGGCGCCGGTTGGGCGTGATGTGGTGGCCGACAGCATGGTCGGGCAGATCCAGGGGCGGCCGGTCTACGCCAGCGAGGTGCTCGACCCGATGGATGGGCAGCTGCGTGCGGCAGCGCGGAACGTCAAGACACCAGCGGCCGCGCAGGTGTGGGTGCGCGAGGCTGCACGCTTGATCCGCCAGCAGGTTGAGCTGCGCGTGCGTGACGAGCTGCTGCTTGGTGAGGCGCGGGCACGCCTGACGCCCGAGCAGAAGCAGGGGCTGATCTACTTCCTCAAGCGTGTCGACCAGTGGGCCAGCGGGCAGCAGGGGGGCAGCCAGGCGCAGGCCGAAGAGGCGATCAAGGAGCGCACGGGCGAGGACTACGACAAGTTCCTCCGCAGCCAGCGCGACCAGACGCTGATCCGCGAGTTGATCAAGGAAAACGTCACACCCAACGTGCGCGTGCCTTGGCGGAAGGTTGAGCGCTACTACGAAGAGAACCAGGCAACGCTGAACCCGCCCCCCTTCGGCGTGGTGCGCATCGTGATGATCGACGGCGCCAACGCCGCCGCGGTGGCGAGGGCACAGGCTTCGGCCTCGGCGTCAGACGGCGGCGCGTTCCGCGAGCTGGCGGCTTCGGAGGCGAACGTCTTCGACCGGGCGCGGGCGGGCCTGGTGGTCCGGCCGCTCGACAAGCCGTTCGCGGAGGTCGAGTGGGTGGGGAACAAGACGTGGAACGAGGCGGCCTCGAAGCTCCGCGAGGGTGAGGCGGCCGGCCCGATCGATACCGCCGAGTACAAGGTGTGGGTCCGGCGCGAGGCCGACTACTCCACACCGCACCGCACGCTAGAGGATGCGCAGCTGGAGATCTTCGCGCGTCTGACGCAGTCGAAGGAGGGGCAGGAGCAGAGCGTCTTCTTCGGGCAGTTGCTGGGGAAGGGGAGCTTCACGCCCGTTGGGCGCATGACGATGGAGCTGCTGGTGCTGGCTGCGCAGCGCCACCTCTCGCCGGAGATCGCAAGCGCAGTGCGTGATGCCAACCCGCTGGGGACCGAGACCGCCCCCGCGCTTGAGCGTTCACCCGCGCTGCCGGAACTGAACGATGTGAGCGTGAACCCCCCGCCGACGGCCAGGCCCAAGGGCACCACGCCAGAGTCACCGAGGTAGCCTGTGCTGCGGCGCGTGCTGGCCATGCTGGGGGTTAAGTGGGGTGGCGCGGCGTTTGAGCCGGTGGGCCAGCGCGGCGAGGATGCCGCCGCGGCGTTTCTCAAAGGGAAGGGGTACACGCTGCTTGACCGCAACGTGCGCGTGCCGATGGGTGAGGCCGACATCATCGCCAGAGATGGCGAGGTGATCGTGCTGGTGGAGGTGAAGGCACGCCTGGTGGACCCTTGTCGCCCGCGCCCCAAGGCAGAGGCGCAGGTGGGTGCGTTCAAACAGCGCAAACTGCTGAGCATCATGGAGCACCTGACCAGGGCGAACGGCTGGCAGCCGGTGAAGAAGCGGATCGATGTGGTTGCGGTTGAGTTTGACGCGGGCGATCCTTCTGCTGCACCGGTGGTGCGGCACCTGGTGAACGCGGTGAAGCGCAATCAGTGAAGGACAGCCATGGTGGACTTCCTCCTCTGCCTGAGGTAGGATCACTTAAAAGATGACAATAGACTCCGTTATTGGGAGGCAGCTTTGAACAGCGTGCCCAGCGAGAAAGCCAGAGGATGGACCAGCGGCGCAGGCGGCGTGGTGCTGCTGGCGATTGCGCTCGGATCGGTCGTGGGCGCCGGGCTGTTCCTGATCGATCACTCGAACGCCTCGAGCTACATGTCCAACGACCCCGACTCGTGCGTCAACTGCCACATCATGCGGACCGAGCACGACGCGTGGACGCACTCGAGCCACCACGCCGTTGCGGTGTGCAACGACTGCCACGTGCCGCAGGACACCATCGGCAAGTACACGATGAAGGCGGTGCACGGGTTCAGGCACAGCAAGGGGTTCACCCTGCAGGACTTTCACGAGCCGATCATGATCAAGGCTGACAGCCTGAAGGTTGTCGAGGCCAACTGCCTGCGGTGCCACAGCGATATCACCTCGCAGATCAACGCCCACGGCTTCACCGCCAAGCCTGGCGACAACTCACTCTCGTGCGTGCACTGCCACAGCGGCGTCGGTCACGCGACGGGCAAATAGTCTTGCACGGGTTCAACCTCTGGGAGCGTCAACATGTCTGAGAATGCAACGGGTGCGGAGGCGGGCGCCGCGGCGGGCTGCGGGTGCGGGACAGGGGCTGGCTGCGGGACAGGCGGCAAGAAGGGTGGCAGCCCTAAGAGGGGCGGCGGCGGCCGGGCTGCGCTCTTCTGGGCTGTCTGCATCGTGGCCGCGGCGGGCACGGTGGGCATGCTGGTGCTCGCGATGGACATCCAGAACCGCAAGAACGAGGGCAAGCAGCGCGCGTTCCCTGTGACGACGCTGAGCGAGACAACGGTGGACCCGAAGGAGTGGGGCAAGAACTACCCCAAGCAGTACGACGGGTACATCCGCACGGTGGATGTCGAGCGGACCAAGTATGGCGGGAGCGAGAACATCCAGAAGCTCGACGCCGACCCGATGCTGCGCGAGATCTTCGCGGGGTACGCGTTCGCGATCGACTTCCGCGAGGAGCGTGGGCACGCGTTCATGCTCAGCGACCAGCGCGAGACCGACCGCGTGACGCAGAGGCCCCAGCCGGGCGCGTGCCTCAACTGCCACTCGTCGTCGTTGGTGGCAATGCGCCAGGAGGGGATCAAGGCCGGCGCCGCGGGCACGCTTGAGGAGTCGGCCACGAGCCCGCACGGCTACGAGCAGATGCACAAGGGGTTCGACGTCATCAACAAGATGACGTACAACGACGCGACAAAGCTGGTCGACCACCCCGTCTCGTGCATCGACTGCCTTGACCCCTCGACAACGGCGCTGCGGGTGACCAAGGTCGGCTTTCTCAACGGCATCGCCGCGCTGGCGCGCAGCAACGACCCGGTCGCGCACATGCCGAGCATCGGCCGGTGGCGGGCGGGGGCACGCGCGCGTGACTACGACCCCAACATCGACGCATCGCGCCAGGAGATGCGGTCGATGGCCTGCGGCCAGTGCCACGTGGAGTACTACTTCAAGGGCGACGCCAAGACCCTGACCTTCCCGTGGGCCAAGGGGCTGAAGGTTGATGACATCGAGGCCTACTACGACGAGCAGGGCTTCAAAGACTGGACGCACGCCAAGAGCGGCGCACCGGTGCTCAAGGCCCAGCACCCGGAGTTTGAGATGTGGTCGCAGGGCATCCACGCCCGCAGCGGCGTCTCGTGCGCCGACTGCCACATGCCCTACAAGCGCGAGGGCGCGGTGAAGGTCTCCGATCACCACGTGCGGAGCCCCATGCTCAACGTCTCCAGGTCGTGCCAGACGTGCCACCACTACGACGAGGCGGAGATCAAGGCCCGCGTGGAAGTGATCCAGGACCGCACCGTGCAGCTGCTCTACCGCGCCGAGATGGCGACGGTCGAGCTGATCCAGGCGATCGAGGCCGCCAAGCTCGCCGGGCTGACCGAGGCCGACCTGCAGGCAGCGCGCGGCCTGCAGCGCCGGGCCCAGTTCCGGACCGACTTT
>JAUXUZ010000235.1 GCA_030680655.1 Phycisphaerales bacterium | reverse complement strand
TCGGTGCTGGCGGTCACGCTTATGGTGGCAAACCTGGTTTTGCTCCGCCGCACGTCGCTGGCGCCTGACCATGTTGTCGAGGGGCTTGAGCCGCTGCTGGCGGAGCGCAACATCGACGCGGTGCAGGCGTTCTGCCGCGTGCCGGACAACGACAGCTTCCTGGCGCGGATCGTTGCCCGCGGGCTGGCGAAGGTGAGCCGGTCGCAGTTTGGCCTGCTCGAACTGAAGCCGGCCGTTGAAGAGGCAGGCGCTCGCGAGATGGCCAAGCTGGAACGGGCCAACCACGGGCTGGCGATGCTCGCGGCGGTTGGCCCGATGCTCGGGCTGCTGGGCACGGTCATCGGCATGATCGGCGCCTTCGCGACGATCTCCGGCGCAACGGGGCTCGCCAAGAGCCAGGACCTCGCCAAGTACATGTCGATCGCGCTGGTCTGTACGGCGGAGGGGTTGATCATCGCCATCCCCTGCACGTTCGCCTACGCCATCTTCAAACGTCGCACCGAGCGTGTTGCCGCTGAGGTGGGTGACACGGCCGAGCGCCTGCTCGGCGTGCTCGGCACCGGGCCTGTCCGCGCCGCCGCCGCGCCGGCTCGGCCTGTGGCTGCGGCGAGGACGGGGGCGGCGTGAAGCTGCTGCGCGAAAAGCCCGATTCCGACTACTCCTTCGACCTGACGGCGCTGATCGACATCACGTTCCTGCTTCTGGCGTTCTTCGTGATGGGGAGCCAGTTTGCGCAGGCCCAGCGAGAGCCGCTCGACCTGCCGCGCCAAAGCGGCGAGCAGTCCGCGGCCGATTCTCCGCGGGAGATCGTCATCGACCTGCTCCAGGACGGGACGCTGCGCCTTGAGAACGCCCCGATCGCGCGTGAGGCGCTGATGGCGATCCTGCGCCACGAGATCGACGCCGACAAGGACGGGCGCGGGCGGGAGCTTGACGTCACGATCCGCGTCGAGCAGACCGCGCGCAGCGGGCTGCTGAGTGAGCTGGCGAGGGACGCGGCGCGGGTCGGCG
>JAUXUZ010000229.1 GCA_030680655.1 Phycisphaerales bacterium | reverse complement strand
CGCCGACGAGATCGGCAAGCCCGCTGTGCGGTTCGACATGGACCCGCTGGGCGGTTCGAAGCTCGGTGAGTTGACCGGTGCCAACGTCAACCGCCAGATGGCCGTGCTGCTGGACGACCAGGTCTACACCGCGCCGAACCTGCAGAGCCGCATCAGCAGCCAGGGGCGGATCACCGGCGTTGAGCCGGCCGAGATCGACTACATCGTCCGCGTGCTCGGCGCAGGCTCGATGGCCGCCAAGCTCAGCCCCGAGCCGGTGAGCGAGAGCACCGTCGGCCCCGAGCTGGGCGCCGACAACCTCCAGCGCGGTTTGAAGGCCGGCGTGATCGGCTTTGCCCTCGTCGCCGCGTTCATGATCGTGTACTACTTTGGCTGCGGCTTTATTGCCGTCGCGGCTCTGTTCATCAACGCGATCATGATCCTGGGTCTGATGGCGATCAACCACGCGGCGTTCTCGCTGCCGGGCATCGCGGGCGTGATCCTCACGTTCGGCATGGCGGTGGACGCGAACGTGCTGATCTACGAGCGTCTGCGAGAAGAGATGGAGCGCGGCGCCGACTTCCGCACGGCCATCCGCCTGGGGTACAGCCGCGCCATGGCGTCGATCGTCGACGGCAACACCACCGTCTTTATCGTGAGTGTGGTGCTGGCGTTCTTCGGCACGCAGGAGATCAAGGGCTTCGCGATCATCATGATCGTCGGCTCGCTCACCACGTTCTTCACGCAGCTCTATGTGACCCGGGTCATCTTCTATATCCTCATCGAGAAGCTCGGCTGGCGCAGCGGCTCGATGCTGGCCCTGAAGTTCCCGATCATCGCGCGATCGTTCAATCCGCATATCGACTGGATGAAGTACCGCCACCTGACGCTCGGCGTGTCGGGGCTGTTCGTCATTCTGAGCTTCTACGCGGTCTACAACGAAGGGGCGAAGCTCTTCGACAACGACTTCCGTGGTGGAACAAAGATCACCGTTCAGCTCAAGGACGGGCCCGACGGCAAGCCGCTGCTGATGTCCCGCGCTGATGCGCAGGCGCGTGCAGAGACCCAGGGCATAACCACGCCCAAGGTGCTGGCGATCAACCCCAGCAAAGAAGACTCGACGATGTCGAGCCGCTTCGCCGTCAAGACGACGGACAAGGACTCCGCCTCGGTGCAGCAGCAGGTGCTCGCCGCCTTCGCGGACGTGGTCGACGTCCAGCCGTCGGTCAAGTTCAAGGGAATGGACGCCGTCGACGTGCAGGCAAGCCCGGTCAAGCCGATCCTCACTGATTCGCTGGCCGACACGATCGGGCAGCTGGGCCTGCGGATCCCCACCGGTGACTTCAAGGGTGGAGCAGCGATCCTGGTCGAGGACATGGACCCGCAGCCCTCGCTGGTCCAGCTCAACGAGCGTCTGCGTCAGCTGCAGAGCGACCCGGTTCACGAGTCCAGCCGCGGCCGGTCCCACAAGTGGGTCGTGCTCGCAGGCGATGAGAAGGCGGTGCGGAGCGCTGCGCTGCTGGTCTATGACGAGAACGCCGACTTTGCCCGCGACCCGGACCGATGGGCGGCCTCGCTCCGCACGCAGGAGTGGACGCTGGTCAAGGACGCGATGGCAAGGTCGACGTCCCTGGCGGGCGTCGAGTCGTTCAGCGCTGCGATCGCCCAGAGCTTCGCCGCCCAGGCGGTCATCTCGGTGGTCTTCTCAAGCGTGCTGATCGTTATCTACATCTGGCTGCGGTTCCAGAGCTTCCGGTACTCGATCGGCGCGATGCTGAGCACGCTGCACGACTGCATCGTTGCCGTCGGCATGATCGCCCTGTGCGAGCCGCTGTTTGAGAACTACCGCGCCTTCGCCGACACAATCGGCATCGGGCCGTTCAAGATCGACCTGAACGTCGTCGCGGCCGTGCTGACGATCCTTGGCTACTCGCTCAACGACACCGTCATCGTGATGGACCGCATCCGCGAGACCAAGGGCAAGCTCCCCTACGCGACGCGCAAGGTCGTCAACGACGCGATCAACCAGACGATCAGCCGCACGGTCATCACCAGCGGACTGACAATGATGGCGACGGCCACGCTCTTCCTCTTCGGTGGAGAGGCGATCCGGCCGTTCGCGTTCACGTTCATGGTTGGCGTTGTTACCGGTACGTACTCGTCAATCTTCATCGCGGCACCGATCGTGTGGGTCCACAAGGACGACCCGACGCAGAACCCCGGCTTGAAGCCGAACTACACCCCTCAGACCGTCTGAGGGCCAACCCCCCTCTGAGCGATCACGCAGCCATTGCGCCCCCATCAACACGGTTGTGCGTCCGCTGTCAGTTACACACGCCGATGACCGATGATCCACCCTTGCCGGTACCGGTTGTCGTACACTTGCTCGGTAGCCCCCATGACGCGCAGCCCTTCCAAACTTGTTCTCGCAATGGCCGTGCTGCTCGCCGTCTGGGTGGCGGTTTTCTGGCTCTACAAGCCGCATTCTGGCGGTGCGGCGGGCGGCGGGATTACCTACGGCCAGCCTCCTGACCTTGCCAAGGCCCTCGTCGCGGTTGATCCCATGCGGACCTCTCCGGCCGGACCTTCGACCCCGCTGCCTGTCGCCCCTCTCCCGGGCCAGGCACAGCCCAGCCAAGGCGAGGCACCCTTGCCGGGCAAGCGGCTGGTGCCGCCCGAGTTCAGCGACTACACAGTGCAGAAGGGCGATACCTCGTTCGCTGCGATCAGCAGGCGCATCTTCGGCACGACCCGGCACGCTGATGCGATTTCGAGGTCCAACCCCTTCGTTACGCCGGACAAGCTCTACGCCGGCCGTACGCGTCTGCGTGTCCCCAAGGACCCGACCAACATCCAGGGCCGCATCGAAGAGGTGCCCGGCGTGATCGATCCGGCCCCCGACGCCCCGACCGCGCGTGGAGTGATCGAGCATACCGTCGCCGCAGGCGAGACGCTCGGGGCGATCTCCAAACGCTACTACGGGACCACCACCCGTTGGAAGGCGATCCTGGCGGCCAACAGCGATCAGCTCGACAAGCCGGAGAAGCTCAAGGCCGGCATGACGATCCACATTCCGCCCAAGGACTGAACCCGCCGTGCCCTCTTCAAACACTCCCCCGACTGTGACCGCCGCGAACGCCCATAGCTCCGTCAAGCGGGTGCTGGTGAGCGGCGGTGCCGGCTTTCTTGGCTCCCACCTATGCGACCGGCTCGTGGAGCAGGGTCACGATGTGATCTGCCTCGACAACCTGTTCACGAGCCAGAAGAGCAACATCGTTCACCTGCTGGGACGCCCGAACTTTGAGTTCGTTCGCCACGACGTCACGCGGGAGATCTGGCTGGAGGTTGATGAGATCTATAACCTCGCCTGCCCGGCCGCGCCTGGGCACTACCAGTACAACCCGATCAAGACGATGAAGACGAGCGTCCTGGGGGCGATCAACATGCTGGGCATGGCGAAACGATGCCGCGCCCGCATCCTTCAGGCATCTACCAGCGAGGTCTACGGCGACCCTGAGGTTCACCCGCAGCCGGAGAGCTACCGCGGCAGCGTCAACCCCATCGGCCCCCGCGCGTGCTACGACGAGGGCAAGCGTGCGGCCGAGACGCTCTTCTTTGACTATTACCGGAGCAACCGCGTGTCGATCCGCGTCGTGCGGATCTTCAACACGTACGGGCCGCGGATGCACCCCTACGACGGTCGCGTGGTGAGCAATTTCATCCGCCAGGCGCTCGCCGGTGAGGCCATCACGCTCTTCGGTGACGGTTCACAGTCGCGCTCGTTCTGCTTCGTGGACGATCTGGTGCGGGGCTTGATCGCGATGATGAACGTCGGCGGGCCCAAGGGCACGCCCGGTTCGGACGACTTCGTCGGACCGGTCAACATCGGCAACCCGACCGAGTACACCATGGCCCAGTTGGCCCAGACGATCGTCGAGCTCACCGGCAGCAAGTCGAAAATCGTTCACAAGCCGCTCCCGGCCGACGATCCCCGCCAGCGCCAGCCGGACATCACTCTCGCCAGGGCGAAGCTCGGTTGGCAGCCGACGGTTGAACTGCGCGAGGGTCTGGGCCGCACAATCGACTACTTCAAGTCGATCGACATGGCGACGTTCCGCGCACCGACGCCCAATTTCTAAGAAGCGGCGTCCGCCGGCATCGTCGCGACGGAAACACACAATGACTTGTGTCCTCAGGTTTCGCGCAGGCACGAAAAGGCCTCGGCTTGCGCCGGGTCCCTTGTGCTTAGCCGAAGAGGTGACCGTGCCTTCAGTCGCCGCAACCGGCGAAGAACTGGTCAATGAAGACCACAAAGTCGTTGTTGTTCCAGACCCCGTCAGCGCCGGGCACACCGCCGGTGCTCCCCCGGTCGGCGAGGGCGTGCTGCGCGAAGAAGTAGTCGATGAAGACGATGAAGTCGTTGTTGTTGAGCGCGCCG
>JAUXUZ010000228.1 GCA_030680655.1 Phycisphaerales bacterium | reverse complement strand
GCAACCGGTGATGGCGAAGCTGACAGTCACAAGCGAGAGGCCAAGGAAAGTACGGGTGTTCATCGTGAGGTCCTTTGTTCGCTGCGGGTAGCAGCAAGGGGTGAGTAAGCGCGTGTGAGGCCGGCCGCTGGAAGACGCCGCCCGTGACGGGACGTTGAGACTTGGGCTTGCGGTTGCACGGGCACCGCAAGCAGCCGCGAACGAGAAGCACGAGCAAGGTGAGTGGGAAGGGTGCACCAATCGCTCAGAGCAGGACGGCTGGGCGGCCCGTTTGTGGCCGGACCCAGCGTTGAGCAAAGCGGGAAGGTGAGGAGAGTCAGGTGCTGCATGCGGGCGAGAGAGAGGGTGGTGATGCGTGGTACGCTGTCCCCTCAGGCCGGAGGAGTTCGGAGGTGCTGAAAGCCGTCTTGAAGATCGCGGCTCGATGAAACCGAAGTCACATCTGCATTCTTTCAGTGGGAGTATGCGCCTCGTCGCCCGCACCGCCCACGGGGAAGTTTCCGCCAAAAAAGAAGCTGATCAATCCAGGCGCAGCCGACCGGAGCCTGGACCGAGCGCAACGGAGCAGAGCGAAGTGGAGCCGGAAGACAAGTAGCCAAGAGCATCGCTCTGGCACGCCACACGCTCACGCCGCCCCTTTGCCCCTGACTCAACGAGCCCCGACGGTCACCGAGCGGGCTGTATCGCAGGCACCCCGACCGTCAGGGAGCGGGTCGCCTTGGACACCAGCGGGGTCATAGCAAATAGCCGGGCGGTAAGGCGGTCCTCCGAAGATGAAGGCGGCTCAATGGCTTCCGGGGTTCATGCGCTCCGCTCCTGGACCCACGGCCCCCGGTAAGCCTTATACGGTGCCACCAGGAACAAACGCAGGTGGGGTCTCCCGCACCTACACGTGCAACTTCTTGAATCTTCGGGTAACCTCCGGGCACACGGAGATTCCGCATGGCCCTAACCACCGCGTCACGAAACCTGTCACTCGTTTGCATCACACTCTCCGCGCTGGCGGGTTGTGCAACTTCGCCCGAGTACATCACTCCCCTTGCGGTGAGCGAGGCCGGGTACATGGCGTTTGACTGCGATCAGCTTGCGCAGCAGCAAGCCAGTCTCGGCAAGCAGTTGACCGAATTCTCTGAGTTGCAGCGGTCGGCTCGATCGGGTGACACCTTCGGCGTGATCCTCATCGGGCTGCCGATGTCAACGATCACCGGGAGCAACGTGTCCGACAAGATCGCCAAGCTGAAGGGTGAGATTCAAGCACTGCAGAAGGCCGCCGATGCCAAGAACTGTAACCTCACACCGATCGACGTGCTGCCACCGAAGCCCTCGCCGTCGTCAGGTACAGACTTCCAATAAGCGTGCGGCGGGCGACTGGGGCAAGGCTGGTGCATTGGGCGGCACGGCCAAGCCGCTCAGGGCTTGACCGTGGATGTGGCGTTCCAACAAGGCACACGGGCAACGCCAAGCCGTTGCCCGTGCCACCTGGCAATTGAGACGTCGGCTTGGCCCGGCCACCCGCCGCACGGGGTCGGTGTGCCTTGATGCCTTGCCCGGGGGGTTCGCAAAGGGGGTCGCCCCCTTTGCATCGCATCGTTAGGGGGGCCTCTGCCCTTGCGTCGCGTTCTGGCCATTCGACCTTGGCCCGGCCCCGCTCGCTCACGCCGCCTGCGCGTGGGTGCCGGGCCCGCCGGCCTTGCCGATCCACGCCGCGCACACCGCCAGCAGCTTCAGCTTGTCGATCGGCTTGCTCGCGTAGTCGTCGCAGCCGGCGGCGAGGCACTTGTTGCGGTCCTCGGCCATTGCGTGCGCGGTGAGGGCGACGATCGGCATCGTGCTCCCCCGCTTTCGGAGCGCACGGGCCAGGGCGTAGCCGTCCATCTCCG
>JAUXUZ010000223.1 GCA_030680655.1 Phycisphaerales bacterium | reverse complement strand
CAGCGGAGCGGTGGGGTGCCGGAAGATCGTTGGGCTTGCAGTTTGAAAACCTGCCCCACGACACAGAGGACACAGAGAATTGCAGAGAGAGAATGCGTGTGTCAAGACAGAAAATGCCTTGCCCCTCTCTCTCTCTCTTCTCTGTGCTCTCTGTGTCTCTGTGGTAAACCGTCTTCTGCCTTGATCCGTGTGTATCCGAGGCGCTCAGTCGCACTCGTTGATGGCGTCGATGAGCTGGCGGATGCGGCCGTAGTGGTAGCGGGTGTGGGTGAAGACCAGGCGCGGCAGGTCGCGGTGGTCGGTCTCGACGTCGTAGGCGCTGCGCTGGATGATCTTGCCGCCGGTGGTGCCGCCGGCGTCGGGCTGCTTGATCAGCGTGCCGAAGCGTTCGGTCAGGGCGTCGATGTCCTTCTGGGCCAGCTGACGCTTGATGCGGATCACCAGGTCATCCTTGACGTAGCGGGCGCTGTGGTAGGTGCGGTAGAAGCGGAGGATGTGGTCGACCGCCTCCTGCGGCGAGTGGCAGAGCTTGAAGAGGCTCAGGTCATCCTGGCCGATCCAGCCGCGCGAGAGCAGGCCCTTCTTGACGAACTCGATGAACTGCTCCCAGTAGTCCTCACCCTTGCCCTGCACGGCGACGACGGGGAGCATGGCGGCCTTGCCGGTCTGGATCAGCGTGAGGCTCTCGAAGGCCTCATCCATGGTGCCGAAGCCGCCGGGGAAGAGGGCGACGGCCTCCGCCTGGCTGATGAACATGAGCTTGCGGGTGAAGAAGTAGCGGAAGGTGATGAGCTTGCTGTCGCCGGCGATGACGGCGTTGGCGGTGGTCTCGAAGGGGAGGCGGATGGCGACGCCGAACGACTTCTCAACGCCGGGGCCTTCGTGCCCGGCCTCCATTATGCCACCGCCCGCGCCGGTGATGCTCATCCAACCCGCCTCGGCCATGAGGCGGCCGAAGTCAACGGCGGCGGCGTAGTCGGGGTGGGTCTTGGGTGTGCGGGCGGAGCCGAAGATGGTGACCTTGTGCGGCTCGGGGTACTGGCCGAAGACGCGGTAGGCGTAGCGGAGCTCTTTGACGGCGGCGGTGATGAGCTTGATCTCGCCGGTGTCGCGGCCGTCGGGGATCAGCTTGAGGGCGTTGACGATGAGGTCCTTGACCAGGCGCCCGTTCATCGAGTCGGGCGCGGTGCCGGGGGCAACCTCACCCAGCAGCGCATCGATGCGTGCCAGCACATCGGGCGCATCGGCGCGCTTGATGGCCTGGCCTTCGGGCGGGGGCGGTGTGCCGGTGACCGTCTGCGGCCAAACGTTCAGCGGCGGCGCAGGGATGGGCGACTTGGCGGCCAGGGCGGCGTCGGCG
>JAUXUZ010000208.1 GCA_030680655.1 Phycisphaerales bacterium | reverse complement strand
TTGGTGGCGTAGTCGGGGTCGAAGACGAGGCCGAGGAGGCCGTACTCGAGGTAGTTGACCGCGCCAGTGATGCGGGTGGCGAGGTCGATGAAGGGTGTGGTGTTGACGGTGCCGGTGGCGAGGTTGAGGATCTTGATCTTGCCGGTCTGCTCGACGATGAAGACGCGCGAGTGATCGCCGGGTGCGTGCTGAACCAGCAGCGGCTTGGTGAGGCCGGTAGCGACGCGCTGGGCGGTGAGGGGCGGGTCGACGGCGAGGGCCGCGCAGGGAGCGAGGGCGAGCGCGAGGAGGGCGGCGGTGATGTGGGTGCGCATGGGTGGCTCGGCGAGAGGCGCGGCCCACGAGCGGGCATCAACAGCATACACGCACTTGGGGCAGTGGCAAGGGGGTGAAGTGCCGGGGGAGAGGGAAATGGGAGATCAGGGAGCGATCAGCCCGGGCAACCGGCGAAAAAGGCATCGATAAAGGCAATGAAATCGTTGTTATCGAACTGGCCGTCGGAGCCGCTGATGCCGCCCTGTGAGCCGAGATCGGCGAGGGGGTTCTGGACGAAGAAGTAGTCGATAAAGACGATGAAGTCGTTGTTATCGAGCAGGCCGTCTGAACCCGTGAGGCCGCCCTGACGGCCAAGGTCGGCGGGGCAAGGGGGGAGGGCGACGTTGCCCGAGAGCGTGACGGTGAAGGACGCGGTCTCGGGCGCATCGGTGACGAAAGTGATCGAGCCGGACTTGGGCCCTGTGCTCGACGTGTTCATCGTGACGGTGTGCGTGTTGCCGACGCCGCCGGCGCTGTCGGTCTGCTGGACACCGGCGCCGGCCACGGTGAAGGGGCCGGAGACGGTCATGGTGTAACGGAGCGCGGCGATGCCGTTGACCGTCCACTTGGCGGTGTCGCCGCTGTTGGTGACGGTGAGGCCGGTGGAGGCGGCGGCGTTGACGCCGACGGTGCCGAAGGCGATCGAGGAGCTCGAGGCGGAGAACTTGGCGGGCACGCGGAAGTCGGCGATGACGGGCAGGTGCCCGCCGCTGGCTGCGCTGCTGACAAGCGCCGTGGCGATGGTGTCGCCCACCATGGTGTTGCCGGATGTGCGGAGCGGCAGGTCGTAGCTGGTGCCGTCGTTGCCCCAGCTGCGGTAGGAGTGGTTGCTGTCGTTCCAGGTGAACGTGGAGTAGGTGAGGTTGGTGTTGCCGATGTAGTCGAGGCCTGCGCCGTCCTTGAGCGAGGCGCTGATGAGGATCTGGTCGTGCCGGTCGTCCATCTGTCCGGCCTGGTCCTGGGTGTGGATGAAGCGGTACGCGGAGTTGTTGTTCCAGTTGCCCGGCGACTTGATCGGGTCGAAGAACTGGCCCGAGTTGTTGGTCTGTGACGCGACGAGCGCCTGGTACTCGGTGTCGCCGGAGTTCTGGACGTTGGTGTCGCCGGCGAGGATGAAGTTGTAACCGGCGGGGAGGGCGGTGCCGGCGCCGTTGGTGTCGGTGCCCTCGGCGTTGTCGCGGATGCGCTGGCACTCGATCAGTCGCCGTCCCGTGCTGTTGGTGCCGCCCTGCGCCTTGAGGTGGACGGAGTAGACGGCGACGGACGACTGCGGCGCGGAGTAGCCGATGGGCCGGAAGTCGTAGCGGCGGGTGTCGCGGGGCTGGTTGGCCGTTGACGACGAGCCGATGGCGATGGTGGTGGTGCCCAGGTACTGCACCTTGCTGGTGCGGTAGAAGAACGCGCTCTCGGTGTCGGCGCCGTCGAGGAAGGGGGCGGCGGCCCAGTCACCGGGGCTGCCGGGGGCCGAGTTGAGGAGGTTGCGGAAGGTATCGACCGCGTTCTGGCCAACGGTGATCGCCGAACCTCCCTGCGAACCGTTGCCAAACTCCTGGCCGATGAAGACGTCGGGAGACATCGACTTGCCCGCGAGGGCGAGCCCGTTGGGGATAACCCCGTAGATCGCCGTCTTGAAATCGTCGTCGCGCGCGTTGGCCAAGGGGCTGCCGCTGACGGTGTAGTTGGTGACGTTCCAGGTGCAGATGCGCAGCTGCGCCAGCGCCGGCGCAGCGGTGGCAAAGAAGACGGCGAGCGACACAGCGGTGCGGCGGGTGTTGTGCATGAGGGCCTTGGGGTTCGGATTACTGCTGGTTGAAGAAGGCGTCGATGAAGACGATGAAGTCGTTGTTGTCGAGGGTGCCGTCGGGCGTGGTGACGCCGCCCTGACCGCCGACATCCGCGAGGGCGTTGTTGCCGGCGAAGAAGGCGTCGATGAAGACCACGAAGTCGTTGTTGTCGTAGCGGCCGTCTCCGGGGGCGATGCCCCCTTGGCTGCCTACGTCGGCGACGGGGCGGGCGGGCAGCAGCAGCATCGCAACGTTGTACGACTCATCGGTGCCGCTGCCGCCGGGGAGGGTGGGGTCGGCGTACTGGCCGTTGGTGTTGGCGTCGTAGACGATGCGGGCACGGAAGACCAGCGCGCCGAGGGTCAGCGGTGAGCCGTACGGCAGGGTCGCGGCGTTCATGCCGGCGAGCGGACCGGGGACGGTGCTCGACGACCAGATGGTTCCGGAATCGATCGAGTCGCTGTCGGCGACGGAGAAGAACTGCACCTGGTAGTTGCGGGCGCTGTTGAGGCCGGGCAGGACGGTGTTCAGTTCGGCGATCAGCTCGAGCCGGTAGCGGTTGGTTGCGCGGTCGAGGTTGGCCTTGAGCAGAGCGAGGGTGTTGCGGTGGCCTTGAGCGGACGAGTCGCGCAGCTGCACGCCGGACATGAAGTAGACGTTACCCGAGGAGTCCATGGCCGGCGCGCTGAGGGAAGGGCCGGTGGTGACCCCCGGCGAGACCTCGCTGGCGAGGCAGAGCAGACCGATGGGGGTGGCGTCAACGACACCGTCGTTCTCGCCCGCGTCGCCCGTGCCGGGGATGCCGTCTGCGCCGTTGTCGCCGTAGATGGCCTTGGCCAGGCCGCCGGCAGCGCCTGCGCTGTTGCCGGTGTGCGCGGCCAGGGTCCACGAGACGGCCTGCGTCGTGGCGTTGACGCGGGCGACGGCGATGTAGTTGTTCATGCCCGCGGGCACGGCGGCGCTGGCGGCGGAGGCCGCCGCGGCCACGAGCAGGTCACCGCCGGGGAGGACGGTCGTGGCGACAGGGCCGTTGGGGCCGCGGTAGACCGTCTGGCTGTGGTAGTTGGTGAACTCCTGGTTCTCCGGCGAGCCGAATGCGGCGGAAGGGTCGAAGCTGTCGTCAAGGTCAATAAGCTGGCCGACGCCCGCGGGCATCTCGACGCGGAGCGTGCCGCTGGGGGCGCCGTTATTCAGCAGCGACCAGACGCTTATGCCGCGCGTCTTGGTGGTGCTGGTGGCGCGGCTGAGGATGGCGGCGGTGCCCAGGCGCGTGCCGGTGCCCAGCGGCGCGAAAACGGCGGGCGAGAAGCTGAGCGTGCCGCGGGCCGTTACGCCGGCGCCCAGGTGCGTGGTGGTTGACGAAAGGATGTTGGGCGTAGCCTCGTAGCGGAAGTTGTTGGCCAGGTCGGCGCCGAGGGTGATGGGGCGCCCGGCGAGGAGGCTGGGGATAAGCGTGGGGGTGGTCTGCGTGGTGGGCGAGCTGCCGACGATGCGCGTGGCGGCGGTGTCAACGCCGCCGGACTCGCTGAGCATGTTCACGGTGATCGCCGAGCGTGCAGAGGTGTCGAGGGCGAAGGTCTTCTTGTTGCTGATGGGGTTGGGGCCGGAGAGGCCGACGCCGTCACCGAGCGCGACGAGGTTGCCGGCGGGGTCGATCATGCCCAGGCCGAGGGTTGCGTTGGCCGACTGGGTGGAAGTCTTGTTGGTCGCCGCGACGGTGCGTGAGACGTAGACGCGCCCGGGGTACTGCGGCGCGAGGCTGACGATGGAGGCGATGAGGTTGTTCTCGTCGTCGCTGTTGCCAAAGACACCGTCGGGCCCGCCGCTGAACTCGAGGAAGGCGACGCCGAACGACTGCATGGGGATCGACGCGACGGCGAGGGAGGGGGGTGCGGTGTTGCGCGACGCGTGCACGCCGGGGCCGGGCGTGCTCCAGCTGAGATACGAGGACCGGTAGGGAGCGCCGATGGGCGTCATGACCGAGGACGCGACGGTTGACGCGATGAGGTGGTTGTACCAGGTGGGGTTGGTCGACGAGCTGGCCTTGACCACCGGCCCGAGTCGGAAGCGGTTGCCCCACGAGGAGGTCTTGAGCGGAAGGTCAACGGTGTAGTTGTTGATCTGCTCGCTGGTGGCACCAACGGAATAGGCGCTGACGGCGTCGCCGGGCAGACCGGCGACGGCGGAGACCGAGTCTTGCGCCAGCGCGGGAGCGGCCATCGCGCAGCCGGCGAGCGCGGCGATCAAGAGCGGGTGCAGACCGGTGGGCAACGGATGGGTGGCCTTCATGGTGAGGCTGTCTCCGGGTAAGTACATCGTCATCGGACCGACACGATCACCTTTGCAGGTGGCCGCAGGGCGGCGTGCCAAAGCAATCGCCTGAGGCCGTTGGCGGCCCCTTGCTTAGAGTGTAATCCAAACTGGGTCAGCGGCCAGTATTACCGCCGGTTCGGGCAACCCGTTCCTGCGTCTTGAGCTGCATCCGGTGGAGGTATTCACCCCATTTTGGGTCGGTTTCCTGCAACAGGGCCCTGCGGATGCGTTCGAGGGTGACGTCTGAATAACTGTCGCGGAGCTGATCAACCTCGACGGATTTCTTCAGCGCGGGGAGGTAGTTGGGGTCACGCTCGAGCGCGCGGGTGTAGAAATCGGCCGCGTCGGGGAGCCAGCCGAGCTCCTGCACCTGCAGGCCGAGCGCGAAATGGGCCCGGGGGTCCTTAGCGTCGAGCGTGGCGGCCATGTTCCAGGCCTCGGCCGACTCGGCGAGCCGCTTCTGACGGCTGCAGAGAACGCCGAGGTTGTACCAGGCGAAGGCGTCCTGCGGGTAGAGGCTGACGGCCTGCTTGTAGAGGTTGATCGCGTCGTCGATCTGGCCGTTGGCGGTGTACTCGACGGCCTTGGCGATGAGGCGCTCGGACTGGAGGCGGCGTTCCTCGAGGGCCTGGGCCGGGTTGGTCGGCGCGGGGGGCGTGCTGGCGCACGCGCCCAGCGCGAGGATGATTCCGGCGACGGGGCACAGGAGCAGTTTGGTGTAGGGGGTCATGAGACGCGTTCCCAGCGGGTGAAGGTGACGGAGAGGTTCCACCCCGGATGGCCGTCGGTGCCGTCTGCGGGGCTGAGGTCGACGCGGTTGATCTGCACGCCGGGCTGCTCGACGGTGACGCGCTTGAGCCAGGTGAAGATCGGGTCGGCGGGTTGGTTGTTGAGCTTGAAGTCGTAGCGCTTGCGTTTGAGGTTCTTCGCACCGCTGCCGCGCGGGTCGTCCCCCTCGGTCACGTTGCCGACGACGAGCCCGAGCCCGGTGGCGATGCGGGTGATGTTGTCGGCCATGCGCGAGTCGGGCGCGGAGCGGTCGCCGCCACCGATGGCCGCGTCGGCGGCCTTGATCGCGTTGATCCTGTCGACCTCGACCTTGATGCTGTCGTACTGAGCGCGGCGGTTGGCGAGGGTGGTCTCGGCGGAGACGCGCCGGAAGAGGTTGGAGCCGGTGTAGATCAGCGCGGCGAAGACGGTGGCCGCGCCGAGGTAGATCAGCCAGCGCGGACGGTTTGTGCGGGCTGCGCCAGAGGCCGCCGAGGTGAGGGCGGAGCGCGCGTCTTCGGAGAGAACGACCGGTCGTTCGATCACGTGCGTGCCTCCTTCTTCGGCTCTTGGGGCGGGGGTGACGACGGAGGCGCGGGCGGCGTCTCGGGCGGCTGCGTGCTCGGCGTGGGCTCGGGGCGCTGAGCCGGGGCGGGATCGGGCTTCGGATCGGGAGCGGTCGCTGGAGCACCGGCCGGTTCAGCGGGCGCGGGCTCTTGCGGCTCGGTGGGTGAGGGGGCAGCGCCTGGCCCGGTGTCGAGCATCGGCGAAGCGGGCGGCGCGGCGTCATTGCCCGGGCCTGTGAGCGCCTCGGGCTTTGTCGCCGGGGCGTTGACATCAACAAACTGGCCGGCCATGTTCCAGTCGCGGCGGTCGGTGTTGCCGGTGCGGATGTGCTTGCCGTCCCACTTCACCTCGCGCTTTGACCCGAGGTGGATCTCGGCGAGCTTGTCCTTGACGGTCGGGCCCTGGTCGCCCTCGAGGGGGACGGAGAGCTCGAAGCGCGAGAGGATGCCCAGCGAGTTGATCTGCAGCGTCTTGAGGCGCACGTCGGGAACGGTGGCGAGGACCAGGAGCACGCGCTGGGCTTCGGCCAGGATCGGCTCTTCGTTCTTCTGGTCGGTCCGGGCCCGCTCCATCTCGATGCGCTTGCTCTTGAGCAGCAGCGACGGCGCCTCGTCTTTCAGGGCCGTTGGGGCGACCGACGCGACGGACTTGAGCAGCTCGGTCTGATCGTTGGTGAGCGCTTCGGCCTGGGCCTGCACCTCGCCGATGCTCTTGCCGATGCGCCAACCAATGACCGCGACCGCTCCGGCGGCGACAACCAGCGCCAGCCCGGCCCACCTGTGGAGCTTGCGGTCGGCGGCGCCCGGTCTGCCCGAGAGCTCGGTGAGGCTGAGGCGCGGATCGACCGCCGCGGCGGGTGCGCTGGCGGGCCCGATGCCGTTCTCCAGCTCCATGAGGCGCTGAACGGTCTTCCCGCAGGCGTCCTGATCGACGGTGGCGTGCACGGAGGCACCGGGCCAGTGCTTGCCCAGGCCTGCGCCGACAGCGGCGATGCCCGACATCTCGGGGAGGCCGAACTCCGCCCCTGCGCAGGCGGTGTTGCCGGGGCCGATGACGGCGATGCGCG
>JAUXUZ010000217.1 GCA_030680655.1 Phycisphaerales bacterium | reverse complement strand
GTCCTTGAGCACCAGCGAGCAGAAGGTGTCGCCCGGCTTCATCAGCGCCATGAAGGCGGCGGTGTTGGCCTGCGCCCCCGAGTGCGGCTGCACGTTGGCGAAGCCGCACCCAAACAGCGACTTCGCCCGCTCGCGCGCGATGTTCTCGATCTCGTCGTGGTGCACGCACCCGCCGTAGTACCGCGCCCCCGGGTACCCCTCGGCATACTTGTTGGTCAGCCACGAGCCCATGGTGTGCATGACGGCGGGCGAGACGTGGTTCTCGCTGGCGATCAGCTCGATCGTCGTCTCCTGCCGCTTGCGCTCCGCGGCCATCGGCCCGGCGATCAGCGGGTCGGACTTCTGCAGCAGGGAGAGGAGATCGTCGCTGAGCTGGTCGTGGGCCATAAGTGCCGCATGGTAGATCGCGGCGCGAGCGGAGTCTGCACTGGCGGCGTCAGGCTGCGGGCGTGTCGTCCATGTCGGCGACGTACCGCTCGGGGTAGAGATCGCCTTCTGCGCCGACGGGGTCGATGCACGAGTCGGGCGTCGGACGGATCACCCCCCCGAACACCTCGGGGACCTCGCGCCAGATCCGTTCACCCCACGCCCGCAAGTCGGTTGCCCACGGTTCGTGCATCACGCTGTCCCCGTCGTGGGTCCACCAGCAGACCGCCCCGGCCATCGGCCCGCGGAGAACGATGTACCACATGTCAGGGCTGAAGTTGATCGCCGCGAAACAGAGGATGTCGTCCAGGCCGTACGGGAGGTCTGCGAACGCCGCCTCGACGCCTTCAAACTGCCAGTCAACAAACTCGGCTTTCTTCGCCTCCCACTCGGCTGTCGGCAGAAGAAGGATCGATCCGTACGACCACTGAGCGCTGATGCTGCCCTCTTCTGCGTCGTCTGGTCCGATGCGAGCGGGCGCAAACAGGCCGATGCCGTCGCTGTCATTAAACAGGGCCCGCAACTGCCTGACCGTCGGCGAGTCTGGGAGCCGATCGAGAATCGCCTTTGACTCCGCCGTCGGTGGCATGAGTGGGCGATGCACCACTGGAACTCGCAGGCCAGTCTGTTCTGTCTTCAGATTCCGGCAGACCAGTCCCGGACGGGGATCGGCAAGGCCCGGCAGCACGTCGCGTGGTTCCATGGGCGTTCAATGTACCGATCGTTAGATGCCTTTTTCGGGTATCAGAACGGCTGGGCCATCCGCCCCGCAACCCCCATCGCCCGCTCCACCATCCCCGCCACCCGCAGCAGCCGGTTCTCACTCAGCGCCGGCCCGATGAGCTGCACACCCACCGGCAGCTCCATCCCGCCCTCTTCCGCGAACCCGGCCGGCACGGTGATCGCCGGCAGCCCCGCCAGGTTCACACCCACCGTGAAGACGTCCTCGAGGTACATCGCCAGCGGGTCGCCCCCGCCGCTCTTGCTCCCCAGCAGGAACGCGGGCCCCGGCGACGCGGGCATCAACACCGCGTCACACCCTTTGGCAAACGCCGCGTCGTAGTCACCCTTGATCAGCCGGCGCACCTTGAGCGCCCGCCCGTAGTACGCGTCGTAGTACCCGCTCGACAGCGCGTGCGTCCCCAGCATGATCCGCTTGCGCACCTCGCGCCCGAACCCCTGCGCGCGCGAGCGGCAGTAAAGGGCATCGAGCCCGTCGCCGTCGAGCAGTGACGCCCGGTGCCCGTAGCGCACACCGTCAAAGCGGGCCAGGTTGCTCGACGCCTCGGCGGTGGCGATCAGGTAGTACGCCGCGATGCCAAGCCCCGCGTGCGGGAGCTCGATGTCCATGATCTCCGCGCCCGCGAGCCGGAGCGCACCGAGCGTCCCCTCCAGCGCGCTCGCGACGCCCGCGTGATTCCCGCCGCCGCGTGCTTCCGCCGGCACGCCGATCACCAGCCCCTCAACGCCCTCCTCCAGATCCCGATCAATCCCCGCCGCTTCAACCGGTGCGCTCGTGCTGTCGCGCCCGTCGTGCCCGCAGATCACCCGCGTCACCAGCGCGCAGTCGGCCACGCGCACCGCCAGCGGCCCGATCTGGTCCAGGCTCGACGCGTACGCCACCAGCCCCCAGCGGCTCACGCGCCCGTACGTCGGCTTGATTCCCACCACGCCGCAGTGGCTCGCCGGCTGGCGGATCGAGCCACCGGTGTCCGACCCCAGCGCCACCGGCACGCACCCCGCCGCCACCGCCGCCGCGCTGCCGCCCGACGACCCGCCCGGCACGCGCGAAAGGTCCCACGGGTTCTTCGTCGGCCCGAAGACGCTCGTCTCCGTCGATGAGCCCATCGCAAACTCGTCCAGGTTGGTCTTGCCGACGATCACCGCCCCCGCCGCGTGCAGCCGCTCCACCACGCCCGCATCAAACGGCGAGCGGTACCCCTTGAGCATCGCGCTGCCGCAGGTGGTGTGCCCTTCCACCGTGCACATGTTGTCCTTGAGCGCGACGGGCACGCCGGCGAGGGGGCCGGGGTCCTGCCCCGCTTTCACCTGCGCATCCACGGCGTCGGCCCGGGCCAGGGCCGCGCTCGTGTGCACCTCGACGAAGGCGTTGATGCGCCCGTTCACCGCCTCGATGCGCGCCAGCGACCGCTCAACCAGCGACCGCGCGGTGGTGCGGCCAGCGCGGACGTTCCCTGCGAGTTCCTGTACCGGTGCCCACATCGGTTACGCGCCCCCTCCATCACCGAGCACCTTGGGCACCTTGATAAACGCCCCATCGGTCGCCGGCGCCATCGCGTGCAGCGCCTCGGTCGCCAGCACGCCCGACGGCACATCCTCCGCCATCGGCCCTGTCATCTCCAGCGGCGTCGTCAGCGGCTCAACACCGTCAAGGTTCAGCGCCTGCAGCCGCTGGGCGTGGGTCAGGATCGCCCCAAGCTCACCGCGCAACCGCTCAACCTCGCCGTCGGCAAGCTCAAGCTTGGCCAGCGAAGCCACCTTGCGCACCTGCGCAGCCGTCAGCGAGCTGTCAGCATCTGGCGTGTGTGAAGGAGGCGAGCCGCTCATTGCTGCGAGGGTACGCGCCCCATGCCCAGCGCCCCACACCCCCGTGCCACCGATCACGCCGCTCTGGGCGTGTTCGGTGCAAACGCCAACCGGTCGCCCAGATCACCGATCATCATCACCACGAACCCCCAACATCGAGTAGACTCCGTCGATGGAGCGGCGAAAGCGTCTCAAGCGGTTCGACAACCCGCACACCGCGCGGTTTCTCACCTTCTCCTGCCAACTCCGGCTCCCGCTCTTCAAGAACCCTGCGATCGCGGACCTGTTCATTGAACGGCTGGCCGCTTGCCGCGCCGAGTACGGCTTCGCCTTGCTGGCGTTCGTTGTCATGCCCGAGCACGTCCATCTGATCGTTCGGCCGATCCGCGGCGAGAGCATGGTCCCCGCCTTGAAGGGACTGAAGCTCTCAGTCGGCAGACGCGTGATCGCGCGCTGGCGATCGCTGGATGCGCCGATACTCGCCCGCCTTGCAACCAGCACGGGCCCACGGTTCTGGCTCAAGGGCGGCGGCTTCGACCGCAACATCCGCGATGCCGAAGAGTTGGCGAGAGAGGTCCATTACGTGCACCAGAACCCTGTGGAGCGTGGCCTTGTCGCGCACGCAACGGCCTGGCGATGGTCGAGCGCAAACGCCTGGCTGGCCCGCCACCGGGGAGAACGAGCGTCATCGTTCGAGTCGATCGATCCGATGCCCGGCCCCACAAGTTGGAACGCCTGGCGCGGGTTCATGGAGTGGGAGTAGCCCACCAGCAATCCAGACCCAGCGCCCCACCCCCGTGCCACCGATCACGCCGCCCTGGGCGTGATCGGTGCAAACGCCAACCGGTCGCCCCCACACCGATCACCGTGACCCTGCCCACGACTTTCGGACACCGACGGACCGCGGTTACGGTTCTTCAGGAGTCCGAACATGCCCCGCAAGGTCTACACCCCGCAGTTCAAGGAGCAGGCCGTTCACCTCGCCGC
>JAUXUZ010000213.1 GCA_030680655.1 Phycisphaerales bacterium | reverse complement strand
TCGCATCGCCATCGGCCGCCGTTGCGGGCGGGGACCTTCTCGAGCGTCGCGCCTGGGCGAGCGAGCGCGTGTTGCACTGGTGGGTGGTGGCCAACCGCGCCCACAACGCCACGCTCGACGATGTGCCGACGGTGCAGTTCTCGCCGCGCCTCCGGCACGCGCTGGGTTGGGCCGACAGCCGTCGCAACCTCATCAAGATCAGCGACTGGCACCTGATGGACAAGTCGCAGCGCATCGCCGACGAGACCGTGGCCCACGAGGTGGCCCACATCTTCGCCGACCGCCACTACGGCAAGCCGTGTCGGCATGGGAAGCTCTGGAAGAAGACGATGATCGCGATGGGCCAGAAGCCCGACGTCACCTTCCGCGACACGCCCGAGGATGCGCCCGATGAGGAGGCGCCGGCGACATCGCTGGCACCCTCCGCGGCCGCCTCCTGAGCCTGTTTTTCCGGCAATGAGCCCCCCGGCCCGTGCGTTATGCCCGTGACCCCTGCGGTGATGCTGCGCGCCCGCAAAGGGGCATTGACGTTCATTCCGTGGCCGCGCATCTGCCGATATGCCCTGTAATCCCGGAGACCGGCCATGCACCCATCCCAAGCGACCCCGAATTCCCGAGCCAGCCACCGCGGCTTCACGCTCATTGAACTGCTGGTGGTCGTCGCGATCATCGCCATCCTCGCGGGCATCCTCCTCCCGGCCCTCAGCGCCGCCCGCCGCCGCGCCATGGTCACCGTGGGCCTGGCCAACCTCAAGTCTGGCGCGCAGGTCATGGCCACCTGGGGCAACGACCACCAGAGCAAGTTCCTCTACCCCTGGGGCGGCTGCGCCGACACCAGCCCGTGCAACCCCGTGTTCACGTGCCCGGGCGGGGGCATCGGCTGGAACGTCGCGATCCAGGGTGACGACCCCCAGAACGTGGCCGGCCTCTTCGACTTCCGTTCTGACACGAGCCCGCTCCACCACACCGAGTACTTCGCCGTCTACTGGTACCACTTCCTCTCGACCTACACCGGCTTGCAGGCGGCGGGGCCGAGCCTCATCTCGCCGGCGGACGGTGAGCTGGCGCCGCTCATGCGTGACAAACCGCTCACCGGCCTGCTGGCGCCGTCGTCGTTCCTCTACTCCCCCACGTTCTGGCAGAACGCGGGGCGCTTCAACATGAACAACAACGGCGGCACGTTCGCGCCTGTCTGCGCCGACACGCTGCGTCAGAACGGCTGGGAGTCTGTCTCCTATCCCTCCCAGAAGGTCATGCTCTGGGAGCGTGCAGACTTCATGCAGACGCGCCACGTGCAGGTCAACGGCGGCAACTCTCAGGAGGTCGGCACGTCGCCGCCGTGGGGCAACATCCGCGCCAAGGTCCACACCGCAACCGCCGACGGCTCGGCCCGGCTCACCGACATGAGCGACATCATCAACCGCGCCGCCGGCAACACAGTCAGCGACCAGCAACTCGTGCCGGTCGGTGAGATCCTAGAACTGCCGCTCGGCTGGAAGGGCTCGGGCACCGGCTTCAGCAACATGACCACCGTCTCCACACCCGGGTTCTTCTGGTGGACCCGCAACGGCATCCAGGGCCGCGACCTGGTCCAATGAGCCGCAGGTCACGAGCCGCTGGTCGCTAGAATGAGCAGCAATCCTCGCGACTTGAGGCTGGTAACGCGCGACGACACACATGGGCTTTGAAGAACGATTCTCGAAGGTTGGACGGGCGCTCGACGACGCCAAGGAGAAGGTGCGCGGCTCGGTCGCTCCGTCTGGCGGTGAGCCGCTGGTTGACCGCGAGCGCATCCGCGAGCGGTACGGTGAGTTCAAGGTCGCTTCCAGCGAGAAGGCCACCAGACTGTGGGAGACCTACCAGGGGATGCCCAAGGCCAAGGCGGCCGCCGTTGCCCTCGGCTCGCTCTGCGTGCTGCTGCTGGTGACGGTTGTCGTGCTGCTCAACACCGGCCCTGGCGATGCGCCACCCTCAAGGGCCAAGGCCGACGAGATCGCCACCATGGCCGCGCTCCGCGCCAAGATGAGCCCCAACGCCAACGCCAGCGGCGCCGCCAAGCCCAACCGCTGACGCTGTCCGCGCCGCCGCAGCGACCGCTCACCCCTCCGCCGTCTCCCCGTCCTTGCGGTAGGTCATCACCAGTCTCCGCCCGCCCATCTCGTGGCGCACGCCCGACATGAACGAGCGGATGAGCATCAGCCCGCGCCCGCTGGTCTTCTCAAGGTTCTCGTCGAGCGTGCAGTCGGGCACGGTGACGGGGTCGAAGCCGGGGCCCTGGTCGGTCACGGCGATCACCGCCTCATCGGGCCCGATCCGCAGTGAGATGTCGGCGGGGGTGTCGGCGGGCAGCCCTTTGTGACCGTGCCGGAAGGCGTTGATCACCGCCTCCTCGAACGCCAGACGCACGGCAAAGCGTGCGGCATCGCCGTACCCCTGACCGGCCATCAGCGTCAGCAGGCGCTCTTCCGCGGAATCGATATCGCCGCGCGCATTGCGGATGCGCAGGTCGGCGGCGTCAGAAGCGGGCTTCTCAGCGGGCTGGGTCAAAGGGGGAAGTGCTCCGTCGGTTCAATCTACCCCCGCGACCGTTCCCCCGCCACCCCAAACTCAGCCTCGCGGCACAAACGCCCGAACCCGCCACGCTCACGCGCGGCGCTCACTTGAACGACGCGCGGGCCTTCTCGGCCGTCTCGTGGATCTCGAACAGCTTGTTCAGCTTGGTGATCACGAAGACCTGGTAGATCTGGGGGTCGATGTTCGACAGCCGCAGCTGCCCCTTGAGGGCCCGCACGCGGTTGTTGATGGTGATGAGCGTGCCCAGCGCCGCCGAGGAGAGGTGGTCAACGTCGGTGAAGTTGATCAGCAGCTTCGGGGCGGTCTCGGCCTCGATGATCGCCTTGACCTCGTCGCCGATCTGCTGGATGTTCGCTTCGTCGAGGATGTTCCGGTCGCGGAACTGGACTTCCACGATGGCCCCGTCGCGTTTGACTTTCAACCGAGAATCGCTGGTGGGCATATGGGCGTGCTCAGGGCAGGAGGAATGGGGTTTCAGCTGCAAACAGGAACGAGCTTCACGCAGAGTGTAGCCGATCCGCCCGCGTCGTTCCCTTCGGCTGCCCGTCCCATGAACGCCGTCGAAAACGCATGAAATGCAACAGAAAACGGGCGTCCCGGATGGGACGCCCGCTGAAGTACTCTGTGCTACCTGCCTCCCGGTGCGGGCCCGCCCACGCCGGCGCGGCTCAGTTGCCGGCACCGCGGAGGCTGTCGTTGAGGCCCGGGAACGCCTTCTCCTCTTCCTCGGCCTGCACCAGCACGGTGGGCTTCATGAGGATCAGCAGCGAGCGGTCCTTGCGTGACTGCACGCGATTGGTGAAGAAGCGGTTGAGGATGGGGATCTTGCTCAGCACCGGCACGCCGGTCTCAAGCTCGACCTCTTCCGTCACGCGCTGGCCACCGAGCATGATGGTGCCCTGGTCGGGGACCGTCACGGTCGTGTTCACGCGGGTCACCTGCAGCGTGGGGAGCTGGAACGTGCCGATGACCGGCTGGCTGCCGCCGCCACCGCCGCCACCACCGCCGCCACCGCCGCCGGCCTGTGCCTGCTGCGTGAACGTCTCGAGGCGGATGAGCGCCGCGACGGTCGTCTCAATGTTCATTGTGACGTAGCGACGGTCGGCCGAAGCAACGCCCTCCACCAGCAGCGTCACACCCTCAGTTAGCGTCTGCGGGACCGGGTCGAACGCGACCGAGCCGTCACCGGTCACCGGGTCAAGGTCACCGACGAACGCACGCTGCGTGCCGACGACGACGTTGGCGATCTGGCCGTTGGTAAACGTCAGACGCGGCGCGGTGAGCGTGACGGTCCGCTGGTCGGCCTGCGTGGCCTTGATCAGGAAGTCGACCTGGATGTCGTCGAGGTACTGGCCAGCGATGCCCAGCGCAGGAGCTTGGTTGAGCAGCTGACCGGTGAACGAATCGGCCGGCACAAGGAACCGCGCCAGGTCACCGTTTGAGGTCGTGCCGATGGGCGAGTAGTTGCGCGGGGGCGTCACGTTCTGAACGAAACGGTCCTGAGCGCCCGGCGGGATCTGCTGGGGCGTTCCCGAGCCGCCCGGGGCGTAGATGTCGCTGTCGAGAGAGCGGCGCAGACGGCCGGTCGCGGGGTCGAACAGGTCGCTGGGGATGATGTTGGGGTCAAGGCCCCGAGCGGCGGTGACCTGGCTGCTGTTGGCGTTGAAGTACACGTCCAGATCGAAGTTGATCTGCTCGAAGAAGTTCTGATCGACCAGCAGGAAGCGCGCCTCAACCGAGAGCTGCGTCTGACGGATCTCGCGGAGCTTGCTGAGCAGGCCCGTGATCTCTTTATGGTTCTTGGCCGTGTTGGTGATGACCAGCAGGCCGTTGAGCTCGGTGACGGAACCGACGTCGCCGCCGTTCTCCTTCCACGAGTCGGCA
>JAUXUZ010000210.1 GCA_030680655.1 Phycisphaerales bacterium | reverse complement strand
GGCCGAGACCGGCGGCGCGGTGGTGAGCTCGCTGGCTCCGGGCGACCCGACCTTCAAGTTCGTGCCGGAGTTTGTCGAGGAGCTCAAGCAGTTCGCGGAGAAGATCACCAAGGCGATCGTGACCGACGACCCGGCCACGGCCCGGCGGATCTGCTACCAGCTCAAGGGCGCCGCAGCGGCGCTTGGGTTTGGTGGGATCGGCGAATCCGCCGCCGCGGCGATGGTCGCGATCGACGCGACCAACAACCTCGCCGAGTGCGGCAAGCAGCTGCGCCAGCTGGTGGGGATGTGCACGCGAGCCAAGGCCGGCGACGGCCACGAGCAGCGCAAGGCGGGGTGAGCCGAAAGGGTCAGAGCGTTTTCCACTCGCCGGGGACTTTTCCGTGCTCGGCGCGGATCACGCTGCGGATGCCGCCGCGCCCGCGCCAGTGTGTGACAACCTGCAGCCACGTCGGGCGCAGCAGCTTGACGAGGTCGTCGCGGATCTGGTTCGTCACGCCTTCGTAAAAGATGCCCTGGTCGCGGAAGCTCTGGTAGTAGAGCTTGAGGCTCTTGAGTTCCACGCAGCCATGCTTGCCGGCGGCGGTGCTGGCGGGCGAGGGCTGGTAGCGGAGCGTAACGGCGGCGAAGTCGGGGTGCCCGGTCATGGGGCACTTGCTGGTGAACTCCTCGCTTACGTGCTCGATCACAAACGGTGTGTCACCGGGGGTCTTGAACGCCTCGAGGAGCTTTGCGTCGGCCATAGGGGCGAAGCGTAGCAGTGGGTGAGGGCGTTGCGTGCGAAGGCGATGCTCTAGCGGAACCGGCCCAGCAGCGCCTCGATGGAGGGCTGGTTCCGGTTGATGGCGAGGCTGCGCCGCAGCGAGTTGATGCCGCGCTGGCGTGCGTCGTTGTCGGTGCTGTTGGACCAGTAGTAGCGGTTGAGCTCGCAGACGCCGACGCCGTTGAGCGCAGGGAAGTAGTCGGGGTCGAGCTTGAGGCTCGCCTCGAAGGCCTCGCCCGCCTTCGCGTAGTCGGCGAGCTTGAACTGCGCGTAGCCCAGCCGTTCCCAGGCGGCGGCGGAGGGGACGGTCTTCACCAGTTGCTCGAGGGTGCTGCGCATCTCGCCGTAGCGCCCAAGGGTCTTGAGGCTCTCGGCGTAGGCCAGGAGGATGCGGGGCGTGGACTCAACGAGCTCGAAGCTCTGCTGGAACTCGGTGACGGCCTCTTCGTGCCTGCCCAGGTCGGCGTAGACGGCCGCGAGGTTGACGCGTGCCGGGCCGTTCTTGGGGTCGATCTTGATGGCCCGCTCGCCGAAGGTGTAGGCCTGGCTGCTCTCGCCGAGCTGGTAGTAGGCAACGGAGAGGTTGAGGTTGGTCTGGAAGTCCTCGGGCTTGACCGACAGCGCTTTGAGGTACGCGCCGACCGCCTCGGTCACGCGGTCGAGCAGGTGGAGCATCAGGCCGTGGTAGTACTGCGCATCGAAGTTCTTCGGGGCCACACGGGCGGCGTCGCCGTAGGCCTTCTCCGCCTTGTTGTAGTCGCCCTCGCTGCGGTAGATGTCGCCCAGGCCCAGGTGCGCATCGGTCAGGGTCGGGTTGATCGCGATGGCCCTCTCGAACTCTTCGATGGCCGCGGCGTTGTTGCCGGCGTCCATCGCGGTTTCGCCCGCGACGATGTGCTCGTGGCCGGGGCCGCCGATCGTGCCGACGCCGCTGGGGTCGGCCCCATCGGCGTTGGGTGAGGTGCGGCATCCGCCAACCAGCAGTGACAGCGCAGCGAGCGTGCCGCCGGCGGTTGCGAGCAGGCGGCGCGATGCGCGGGGGTGGTCGGTCGGCGCAGTGTGACGATTGAAGGAGTGCGCAGGCATGGTGCGAAGGTATCGGCCCGCACCCGCCTGTGAGGCCAAAAACGCCCTTGGGGCATCCAGCGGGCGGCTAGACCCGCGGCCTCTTTGCCTGCTTTGGGGCCTTCTCCGCGGCCTTGGCGGCTGGTTTGGCCGCCGCGGCGGCCTTCGCGGGCCTGGTCGCCGCTGACTTGGACGCTGCTGGCTTGGTCGGCGGCGCAGCGCCGCCGATGGGCTTGACGGAGGCAAACGTCTGGGCGCTGGAGCCAACCAGCGAGCGGAGGCGTTCGACGTTCACCTGATCCCAGCACGGCCCCGCGCTCGGATCGGGCTTCTTGTCTTCCTTGGGGGTCTCCATGAGCTTGGGGACCTTGGACAGGTGGGGGTGGTTGACGACAGCGGCAAAGCCCGCGAGGCCGATGGTGCCCTCGCCGATGTGGGCATGGCGGTCGACACGGCTTGCGCAGGGGGTCTTGCTGTCGTTGAGGTGCATGCAGCGGATGTTGGCCGCGCCGAGCTTGCCGACCATCCCGGCGAGGATGCGTTCAGCGCCCCCTCGAGTCGAGAGGTCGTATCCGGCGGCGTGGGCGTGGGCGGTGTCGATGCAGAAGCCGATGCGGTCGCTGGTGCCCACGGTCTGTGTGATGCGCCCGTGCAGGTCCGCCAGTTCCTCGAACGTGCGTCCGATGGTGCTCCCCTGGCCCGCGACGTTCTCAAGGCACATGACGGTCTTGTACCCCGCGGTCTCCTTGATGAGCTTGGCGCACGCCGCGGCGATGCGTGCGGTCCCCTCCTCGAGCGTGCTGGTGGTGAACGCGCCGGGGTGGAACACCAGCAGCCCGATGCCAAGTAACTCCGCCCGCTCGATCTCGATCCGCATCAGCTCGATCGACCCCTTGTACAGCTCAGGGTTGGGCGAAGCGAGGTTGGCGAGGTACGACGCGTGCGAGGTCACGTGCCCCCCCCCGCCACCCCACTTGAGCCGCTTCATCTCCGCCGCCCACTCGTCGATCGCCCCCTTCTCCAGCGGCTTGGCGTTCCACTGCTGCTGATTCTTGGTGAACACCTGCACACAGTCGAGCCCGAGCAACTCGGCCTCGCGCAGGGCGTTGGTCATCGAGCCGGAGATGGAGAGGTGTGAGCCGAACATGGGCCAGCGTAAGCGCGCCGGCCCAGCGTGAGGAACTCACGGCCTCCGCGCTCGTACCCTGCCGGCATGACGACAGCACTGAGCGGACGCATCGCGGTGGTGACGGGGGCTTCGGCGGGCATTGGGCTGGCGATAGCCCAGGAGCTTGCCGCGCAGGGCGCCCGCGTGGTGATCAACGCCCGGCGTGCCGAGGTGTTGAAGCAGGTTGCTGATGACATCAACGCCAAGAGCAGCGAACATCGCAAGGCCGATGATCGGCAGCTCGGTGAAGGCCCTGTCTGCGTACCGGTGGCCGGCGATTGCTCCGAGCAGGGGGTGATCGACCAGTTGCTCAACACCGCCAAGCGATCATTCGGCGCGGAGGCCGACCTGGTGGTAGTCAACGCGGGGCGAGGCTTGAGCGGGTCGGTGCTGACGTCTGACACTACCCAATGGGACGAGATGGTCCGCACGAACATTCTCGGCGCGGCCGCGATGATGCGTTCGGCCGCGCGCCGGCTGACGTCGCTGGTGCCTGAGGGTGAGACAGGCCAGTCCGGGGCTTGGCTCAAGCGCGCGGGGCGCGACATGATCGTGATCGGCTCGGTGGTCGGGCGGAACGTGTCTCCCTACTCGTCGATGTACGGCGGCACGAAGTTCGCCGTGCACGGGATGGTGGAGGGTGTGCGGCGCGAGCTTGCGCCCAAGGGTGTCCGTGTGTCGCTGGTTGAGCCCGGGTTTGTGATCAGCGAGTTCCAGGGTGTTGCGGGTTACGACCCGGCCTGGTTCAAGGGTGTGATGGAGAAGATCGGGCCCGCGCTGGACCCGGCCGACATTGCACGCGCGATCGCCTTCGTCGCGTCGCAACCTGCGCACGTGCATATCGCCGACATCCTGCTGCGCCCGACGCGGCAGGAGTATCCGTAGGGGTAGTCGCGAGTCGTGACTACCTCCGGTCACGATACGGCTTGTGGCAGTCGCTGCACGACGCCGCGACGGGGGCCCAGCGGGCCTCGATGTGATGGACATCAAGCCCGCGGACGAGCGCACCTTCGAGCGCGGCGGCACTCGCTGCGGCCTGCGCGAGGCGCTGCATGTACGCGTCGCCGCGCGACCGTGACGCGGGGTCCTCCCCGCTGATGCGGAGGTGGTCGGCCATGCGCCCCGCTTCGGCCGCTGGGACAAGGTCGGGCTGGTCCTTGGGGACCTGCCAGCCCGCAGCGCGGATCTGGCCCAGGTGCTCGAAGGCGAGGTCGATCTCGACCATCGCCGCGGTGATCCCGAGCGGGCGGCGGATGGACGTGAACTCGCCCGGCTCAATCGGGGCGTTCAGTGCAGCCGCATCGGCGGGCACGGCTTCGGCGATGCAGGCGTAGAGGCCCGCGTACGTCGGCGCGGTGCCGGCAAGCTTCATGAACGCGACACCCTCAGCTGGGGTAAACCAGCCGAGCGCAATGGCCGCGCCAGCCGCCTGGGCCGGGCCGCGGTGCTTGCCGTGGTGGCAGTGGATGTAGATGCTCCCGGCGGTCATCGACGACTTCACAGCGCGGGCAACTTCGAGCTGCTGCTGGGGGCTCACCTGCGCGTAGGTCGTGGGCATGTGGATGTACGCCATGCCGTGCCTGCCGGCGCGGTCGACATCGGGGGCCGCGCCGTCAACGCTGATGAGCGTTTTGATCCCCAACCGGGCGAGGAAGGCGAAGTCGTCGTCGCTCTCGGGCGTGCCGCCGGAGAGCAGCCCAGCGCCAGCGCCCTTGCCGTCGCCCGCGCGGGCCTTGACCCAGTGAAGATTGTGGGGGCCGTGGTGGTCGTCGGCGTGCGCGGCTGCGGCGGGTGGAGCCGCTGTCGGCCTGACCGCATCCGATGTGCAGCCGGATGCGCCGCCGAGCAGGATGAGCAGCGATGCGGCGAGGCGGGTGCGTGTGCCGGTGGACATGGCGGTGAGTATACCGAGCGGGTCGAAGCCGGTTGAGCGGTGGGGCGGCGGCGGGTGGATAACCTGTGCGCATGAACAAGTCCTTCTCTGTTGCGATTGCCCGGGCGGGTGCGTGCGTGGCCGTTGGGTTGCTGGCGAGCGCGGCGTTTGGGCAGGGTGGAACCGGACCGAGGGAGAGGGGGGAACCCGCCAAGCGGCCGACCACGGCGACGGGGATCTGGGATGCGTCGTGTGCCTCGTGCCACGGCGGGAACGGCGCCGGCAAGGATGGCAAGGCGAAGTCGCTGCTGGGCGATGCGCTGATGGAGCAGTCGCTGGACCGGCCGTTCTTTGACACGGTCACCGCGGCGAAGGGCCCGCACGCCGTCGCGGCGGGGCTGAGCGAGAAGGAGGCGTGGGCGCTGATCGTCCACCTGCGCGAGCTGCAGCACAATGAATGGCGCAAGCGCGTAGGCAGCCCGAAGGCCGACAAGGCCGGTGTCTACACCTCGAAGTACGCGAAGTTCAAGGTCGAGACGGTGTACGACAAGGGGCTGGATACGCCGTGGGCGGTTGAGTGGCTGCCGGTGGTTCCGCCGCCGGAGGGCGCTGGTGCACGGGGCGGTTCGGCGGCACTGCCGACGCCGGCGCGCGTGGTGGTGACCGAGCGCGACGGTGAGCTGAACGTCTACGAGGGGACGAAGCACCTGGGGATCGTCAAGGGGTTGCCGAAGCTGGTGGCGAGCGGTCAGGGGGGCCTGATGGACGCCGCAGCGCACCCCGACTACGCGAAGAACGGGTGGCTCTACCTGATCTTCGCCGAGGCGAACCCGGCGGGGAGGGGCGAGATGACCAAGGTGGTGCGCGGGAAGCTGACCGAGTCGCGTGGCAGCGACGGCGCCGTGGAGAGCCTGTCGTTCACAGACCAGCGGGTGATCTTTCAGCCGCACGCGGGTGACTACAACGGCGCGGGGGTGCACTACGGAGCGCGGATCGTCTTCGAGAAGCCGGGCGCCGGCATTGCCGACGCCAAGGGTCGCTACTACATCCACTTTGCCATCGGCGAGCGCGGCGGGATGGAGCAGGCGCAGAAGATCGACCGGCCCAATGGCAAGAACCACAGGCTGTGGGACGACGGCGCAGTGCCGAGCGACAACCCCCACGCGCTCGACACCGGCAAGGGTGTCTACGGGTCGGTCTGGTCCAAGGGTCACCGCAACCAGCAGGGTGTCTGCTTCGACGATGAGGGGAACCTGTGGGTCACCGAGCACGCGCCGCGCGGCGGCGACGAGCTGAACCTGATCGCCAGGGGGGCCAACTACGGCTGGCCGCAGGTCAGCTTCGGGATCAACTACTCCGACTCGCCGTTCGTTACGCCGTGGAAGGAGAAGGCGGCCGACGGCACGCCGATCGTGATGCCGGTCTACCGGTGGATCAAGTCGATCGCGGCGTGCGGTCTCGACTGCGCGCGGAGCGCGGACGTGAAGGGCACCTTCCCCGCGTGGTCGGGCGACCTCTTCGCGGGCGGTCTGGCGGGGCAGAACGTAGACCGGCTCCGCGTGAAGGACGGCAAACTTGTTGAGCGCGAGGAGATCGTGCACGGCATGGGCCGGGTGCGCGATGTGGCCTTCGGCCCCGACGGGTTCCTCTACCTCGTGCTGAACTCGCCGGACAAGGTGGTGCGGCTGGTGCCGGCGAAGTGATGGGAAGGGATCAAGGGATGAGGGATCAAGGGATCGAGAAGAGGGAGAATCCCCTCCTCCGGCTCTTCTCGATCCCTCGATGCCTTGGTCCCTCGATCCCTCCGCGCGCTAATATCCGCCCCGGTTTTCCGGGACGGAGGTTCTCACATGACCAAGGTACTCGTTCTCGGCGCAGGCAAGGTGGGCAAGTCGGTGGCGGAGCTGCTGCTGGCGTGCGGGCGGGGTGAG
>JAUXUZ010000201.1 GCA_030680655.1 Phycisphaerales bacterium | reverse complement strand
CGCTCGTACGGGCCGTCGAAGATCACCGACCCGCCGTCGAGCATGATGATCCGCGGCGAGATGCGGCGGAGCAGGTCGCGGTCGTGGGTGATGATGATGCTGGTGCGACGCATCGTGGTGCCGCCGGCGCCGCCCACGCCGCCGGCCGATGCGCCCGCCCCCTGGCTGGCGATGGGCCGGTGGTGCACATCCCAGATCAGGTCGTGCACGTGCCCGCCCACAACCGGGTCTAGGCCCGTGGTCGGCTCGTCGTAGAAGATCACGCACGGGTCCATCGCGATGGCGCGGGCGATGGCGACGCGCTTGGCCATGCCGCCGCTGAGCGAGTCGCGCTCCTTCTCGACCACGTCGTCAACATCCAGCCGCACGGCCTCGAGTGCTTCGCGCACGCGCGCCTTGATCTTGCGTTCGGGCAGCTCGGTGTGCTCGCGCATCCAGAGGGCGATGTTGTCCTGCACCGTGCCGGTGAACAGCGCGTTGTGCTGGAAGACCACCGCCCAGAAGAGCCGCACCTCGTCGAGCACGTCGGGGTCGATGCCGATGAGTTCAACCAGCGGCAGGCCCTTGAGGCCGTGGTGGACCACCTTGATCGACCCGCGCCCCTCGTCTGGCGACTGCAGGCCGGTGAGGTGGTCAAGAAACACCGTCTTGCCCGAGCCGGAGTGCCCGACGATGGCGGTGATCTCACCGCGGCGGAACGTTGCGCTGATCCCCTTGAGCACCTCGCGCCCGTTGTACGACTTGTGCACATCCATCGCGACGATCTCGGGCGTCTGCGGCAGCGCTGCGCTCAGGTTGAAGGGGCCCGCGGGCATTGTGCGAGGGTAGGGAGTAGAGGAGATATCGGATTGCGGATTTCGGATTGCGGATTGGATAGGCAAGAGCGGCCGCTCGCACGGTCTTTCAATCCGAAATCCGCAATCGCAAATCCGCAATCCCTACCCTCCCCCACGATCTACCTCGATCACAACGCGACCACCCGGCCGGCACGCGAAGTCGTCGAGGCCGTCGCCAGCGCCATGACCGATCGGTGGGCCAACCCCTCCAGCGTCCACCGGGCGGGCCAGGATGCGCGGCACGCGATCGAACTCGCCCGCGCCTCGGTGGCTGCGCTCATCGGCGCCAAGGCAAAGTCGATCACCTTCACCAGCGGCGGCACCGAGGCGATCGACCTGGCCATCCGCGGCACGCTCCCGCCCGCTGCCACTCCCTCGCGCGTCGTCTCCACCACCATCGAGCACACCGCCGTGCGCGACCTGCTCGCGCGGCTCAGCGAGCAAGGGGCGATCACCCTCGACCACCTCAAGATCGACCACGCCGGCATCGTCACCGCCGAGTCGATCGACCGGGCCATCACCCCCGGCACGCGCCTGGTCACCGTGCAGTGGGCCAACAACGAGACCGGCGCGGTGCAGCCGGTCGCCGCCATCGCGGCCCGCTGCCGCGCCGTCGGCGCGACGTTCCACTGCGACGCCACCCAGTGGGTCGGCAAGATGCCCGTCGATATCGGCGAGGCCGGGTCGCGGAGCGCCTCGCCCCCCTGCGACCTGCTCACCTGCTCGGCCCACAAGTGGCACGGGCCCAAGGGTGTGGGCATCCTCTGGCTGCGCGCCGGTCAGCGTCTCGCCCCGCGGATCATCGGCACGCAGGAGAAAGGCCGCCGCGGCGGCACCGAGCACACCGAGGGGATCATCGGCGCGGGGGTCGCCGCCACGCTGGCGCAGCAGTGGCTCGCTGACCCCGCCGCCCGCGGGGCACTCGCGGCGCTGCGCGACCGCTTCGAGCAGAGGGTCCTTGCCGACAACCCAGGCGCGGTCGTCAACGGGCCAGCCGATCCGAGCCTGCGGCTCTGGAACACCACCAACATTGCCTTCCCGCGCCTGGAGGCCGAGGCGCTGCTGATGGCCTTCAGCGAGCGCGGACTTTGCGCTTCGGCCGGGGCGGCCTGCTCGTCGGGCTCGCTCGACCCGTCGCCCGTCCTGCTGGCCATGGGCATCCCCCCCGCGCTCGCCCACGGCTCGATCCGCTTCTCCCTCTCGCGCGATACCACGCAAGAGGATGTCGATGAAGCCGCGGCGATCGTGGCGGCGTGCGTTGCCCGCGTGGGTTCGAGCATGACGGGGTGAGGCCGCGGGTGCCGCTCCCTTGGCTACACCGCAGCAACTCTGCCCGGGGTAGCGACCAGCCCCACCCCGCCCGCGGATGCGCACTACCCTCCGGCCATGAGCCAGAACCCATACGAGGCCTACGGCAACACCACCGAGTCGGCACCCGAAGCACGCACGAGCATGCTGGCGATCGCGTCGCTGGTGTCATCGCTCATCTGCTGCATCCCGGTAGTGACCGGGGCACTGGGTGTCATCCTGGGGGGCATCGCGCTCTTCCGCATCAGCGCCTCAAACGGCCGACGCAAGGGTGTGGGCCTGGCGATCGCCGGCATCATCGTGGGCCTGGTCGTCTCGTTCATCTGGCTCTTCGTCGCGATCGGCGCCTACTCGGGCCTCAAGCAGTTCAGCGCGTTGGCACAGCCCGTCGTTGACTCGCTCAACATGTCCGACGCGGGCAAGCTGCGCTCCTCGCTCAACCCCACCCTCGCGGCCCAGGTGACCGACGCCGACTGGGCCAGCTTCAAGAGCAAGATCGAGGCCGAGCTGGGCACGCTCGAGCCCCCCACCAACCCGATCGAGTTCTTCAGCAGCTACGGCAAGGCGGGGCAGCTGATGAGCAACCACCGTGGCGGCGGCAACGAGATCCCGATCCCACTCAAGGGGAGCAAGGGGTACGGCATGATGCTCATCGAGATGCCGCGCAACAGCAGCAACCAGGGCACGAGCATGAGCGACGCGATCCTGGGCAACGCGCTGAACATCGGCGTCATCCTTCCATCTGGCAACGTCGTCTACCTAGTCGATCCCGATGCGCTCAAGGTCGGCACGCCGGCCACAAAGCCGGCCCTCCCGGCGCCCGCCGAGTCCGCTGAGCCCGCCGAGCCCGCTGGTGGCGACCCCAAGCCCAAGGGCGTCTGATTCCGGCCGGGCACGAATCCTCACCCCGCGCGGCGTTATGATCCGCCCGCATGAGCGTTGACGGGTCCACACCCAGCCAGCCCGAGCCGATCATCCGCGTGCGCGACCTTGTCAAGCGGTTCGACGGGCGCGCGGTGCTCGACGGCGTGTCGCTCGACGTCACACCGGGCCAGACGCTGGTGATCATGGGCGGCTCCGGCTGCGGCAAGAGCACGCTGCTGCGCTGCCTGATCGGATCGCTCCGCCCGGAGGAAGGTTCGATCGAGATGTTCGGGCGCGACCTGTGCAACCTCAGCGAAGAGGGGATGGACACCGTCCGCAAGAAGTTCGGCATCCTCTTCCAGTCCGGGGCGCTCTACAACTCGATGACCGTCGCCGAGAACGTGGCCCTGCCGCTGAGCGAGCACACCGACCTTGACCCGCAGACCATCGAGACGATCGTCACCATCAAGCTCGAGCAGGTCGGCCTGCGCGAGCACGCCGACAAGTACCCCGGGCAGATCAGCGGCGGCATGAAGAAGCGTGCCGGCCTGGCCCGCGCGATGGCCCTGGACCCGCAGGTCCTCTTCTACGACGAGCCGAGCGCCGGGCTCGACCCCGTCACCAGCGCCGAGATCGACCAGTTGATCATCGGCATGACGCGCGGCCTGGGCGTGACGAGCATCGTCGTCACCCACGAGATGGACAGCGCCTTCACCATCGCCGACCGCATGGTGATGCTCGACAAGGGACGCGTGCTGCGGGCCGACGACCGAGCCTGGTTCGAGAACCTCCGCGCTCTGACCGAAGACGAGGCGCGCCGAAGGGTCGACTCCGGCGCAATGAACGAGGACGAGCAGCTCATCCGCCAGTTCCTGCGCGGCGACGCCGACGGCCCGATCACCGCGCGCCGCAGCGCCAGCAGCTATGCCGACGACCTGCTCCGCGGGCGGCACCCCGTCAACGCCCCCGCCGTTCAGTCGACCAAGCCGGTGCGCAAGGACGAAGCACGCCCCTGACACCCGCCGAACGCGCTCATTGGTGCCACGATCATGAAGAACACGCAGAACAACTTCATCGCCGGCGTATTTACCCTCCTGGGAATCGCGGGGTTTGTCTTCATCATCCTCACGCTCTCGGGCGTCAGCGCCTTCGCCACCCGCAAGAGCGAGTACACCGTGCGATTCTCGCTGGCCGACGGCGCCTCGGGCCTCAAGAACGGCTCGTCGGTCCGCGTCGGCGGTCAAGAGGCCGGGCGTGTCACCAGCGTCTCGTTCTGGCCCGACGCGACGGACGCGCAAGGGCACGCGCAGCCGCCGCAGTACGTCGACGTGCGCATCGCGGTGCGACGCGACATCACGCTCTACAACGACGCGGCCGTTCTGCTTGAGCTGCCGCTCCTGGGCAACGTCAGCGCGATCAACATCCCGTCGGTTGGGAACGCAGAGAAGGGCGTGCTCCTGCAGGGATCGGAGATCATGGGGCGCATCGCCCCGCCCGCCTTCCTGCAGCAGGCCGGCTACGGCGACGAGCAGCGCAAGGCCGTGCAGGACATCCTCACCGACAGCAGGCAGGTGGCCTCCGACCTCCGCGAGATCACCGGCGCCGTCACCGGAAAGGCCGGGACGACGATGGAGAACATCAACGCCGCCGCCGCGGACATCCGCGAGGTCGCCGCCGAAGCGAAGGCCCGGCTGAACGACTGGTCGCCGCGGATCGACAGCACCCTCAAGAACGTCGAGTCACTCAGCGCCAGCGCCGAGGCCTCGCGCAAGCTGCTCAACGAAGGGCTGGAGAAGGCGAAGGAGTTCATCAGCAGCGTTCAGCAGACGCTCGACACCAACCGGCCCCGCTTCGACAGCATCGTCAAGAACGCCGACGAACTGGTCACCAAGGCCAACACCGAGATGTACCAGCGCGTGCAGGCCACCCTCGACGATGCGCAGCGCGGCGTCCGCTCCTTCTCCGCCGCCGGCGACGCCGCGGGGAACCTGGTCAACGAGCTCTCGCCCGAGGTGAAGCTGGCCATGGCCAACGCCCGCCTCGCCAGCGACCAGCTCAAGCTCATGATGACCGAGGTGCGCCGCAACCCCTGGCGCCTGCTCTACCAACCGGGCGCGAAGGAACTCGAGCGCGAGCTGGTCTACGACGCCGCACGCAACTACGCCCAGGCCGTCAGCGACCTCCGGGGCGTCAGCGCGAGCCTCGAATCCCTCGCCGCCGCAATGAGCGGGCCCAACAGCACCACCCTGAGCGACGCCGACCGGGCGAAGCTGGCGGAGGTGCAGAGCGGGCTGCTCGACTCATTCGCCCGGTACAAGACGGCCGAGCAGAAGTTCCTCGACATGATCGTCAAGGAACCCTGATCGTCATTCCGACGAGCGGAACCACCTCCCGACGCTACAACAACGCGAGCAGCAACGGCTCAGGGGTTCGCCGGCGCGTCGATCGGTTGAACAATCTCGGGGGTTGGGTTGCCCGCTGGCGGCACACCCTCGGTGGAAGTGCCGCTCTCACCCGGCAGCATAAGCAGGCCATCCGCGGTCACCCGGAGCTGCCCTGTGGTGAGCAGGTAGTCGAGCACCGCGTTGCGCAGGTCCGTCACGGCCTGGTCGCGCGAGTTCTCGGCATCCCGCAGCGCGTTGGCGGTATCGACAATCTGCTGCGCGGTGATCTCGTCGGCCTTGAGCTCCTGCTCTTTGGCACGCCGCAGGTTGATCTTGACGGCCTGCTCGGCCAGGTTGAGCGAGAAGCGGGCCCGGTCGATCTCACGCGCCGCCGCACGCGACTCGATCACCACCGTATCGCGCAGCGACTCGACGTCGCGACGGGCACGTTCAGAATCGATCTGCGCACCCCGCACGGCCAGCCGCTCGTTCTCGCGGTCGAGCGGCCAATCGACGCGGACGCCGGCGTTGTAGACACCGTCACCCGCGCTGAAATCGGTGCGGCCGACGCTGCGGTTCGGGTCGGTGCGGGCCGTCACCGCGCCAAAGAGTGTGGCGTCGGCCAGGGTGTTGTTCTCGGCGACCAGCACACGCCGCTGTGCATCCTCGTGCCTGTCGCGCGAGGTCTGGAGGTCAAGGCGGTAGTCGAGCGCGGCGCGGGCGGCCTCGCCGGGCGTCGTCTCGGGCTCGGGCAGAAGGGGGATCTCGCTCTTGACGACCGCGGGCGTGTTGATGTCGATCCCGATCCTCACCTTGAACCGGTCGAGCGCGAGGATGAACCGCTCGCGCTGGCTGGCCAGCTGCGACGTGGCCCGCAGCACGTCGTTGGCCGCGATGTTCTTCTCAAACTCCGCGAGGCGCCCGGCTTCAACCAGCCGGGTGGTCCGCAGTTCCAGCTTCTTGAGCAGATCGAGAGCCCGCTCCTGGTTCTCCATCGTCCGCTGCTGCTGGAGCAGATCGAAGTAATCCCGCGAGAGTTCCACCAGCAGCGTGCGCCGCGCGGTCTCGAACGCTCGCGCCGCATAAACCAGGTTGCGTTCCTGCTGGGTGAGGTCCTCACGCGCTGCCAGGCCCGCGCCGCGCAGCAGCGGGATGCTCGCCGACACGACCAGCGCACTCGCCTGCACGTAACGCCCAGTCGCGGAGTCGCGGAGCTGCTGCGTCGCGTCCCAGAGGAAGCGGGCCTCCACCTGGCCACCGCTGGGAAGCCGCTGGGTCGCGCGCAGCTCGTTGATGATCGAAAGGGGAGCCGTAAAGTCGCCATCAACCCCCGTCGCCGTCGCCTGGGCCGTGGTGCTGGCAAAGAAGCGCGGGTCCCACAGGTGACGCTCGATGAGCAAGTTGATGGCCGCCAGCAGGTAATCCTCCTGCGCGCGGAGATACTCGCGGCTCGTCCGCTGAGCCTGCTTGAGAGAAGCCGTCAAGTCGAGCGCTACGGCGCCTGCCGACTGGTCACCGTACTTGGCCAGCCGGGCGGCAACATCGCGGGCCTCATCTGCGGGCGTCAGCGAGAGCTGGCCGGCCGCGGGGTCGTTGGAGGGAGGGTGCTTCTGCGTAAGGTGATCGCCACCCGCCGGACTGTCCAGGCCCCTGCCGGTGAGCTCAGGGCGGACAGTGGCCCCCAACAGGCTGGCCGACCGCTGGCGCACGACCTCGTCGGTGCGTCGATCGATGTCGCTGAACGACCCTGCACAGGCGGCTAAGAGCCAGGCAGGGAGTGCAGCGACGAAAATGTACCGGGGGTTTCGCCCAATCGTGCTTTTCATTAGGTGACCGTTCGGACAACAGGACCCTGCAATGTAACGCGAATCCTGCGGTGGGATTGCAGGTGGGGATCACCCCACCTATCCTACTCCACCGCGGCACGGAGGCCCGGCAAACGGCGGTGTTTCGCCGATCGTTTGGACGGCATTCGGTATCAATCGGCAGGTCTGGCGGGCAATGGGCTCGTCATGGTGCCAGATTCAGGTGCCGGAATCGAGGGGAGAGGGCAGGAGCCGCGAGCAGCTATGGCCTCCATTACCTTTGACGGTCAGTCTTTCATCGTAGACGGTCGGCGCCTCTGGCTAGTCGGCGGCACGATCCAGTACGCGCGCCTGAGTCGCGACCAGTGGGCGTCGCGGATCAACGCGGCCAAGCTGGCGGGCTTGAACACGATCACCACGAGCATCGTGTGGGCACGGCACGAAGCGCGGGCCGGTCACTTCGACTTCACCGGCGACAACGACATCCGGCACTTCGTGCAGCTTGTTCAGCAGGCGGGCATGTACTGCATCCTGCGGGTGGGACCGTTTGTCGGCGGCGGGTTCGACTTCGGCGGGCTGCCGGCGTGGGTGCCGGCGGTGAAGGACGTCAAGCTGCGTACGGCGAACCAGCCGTTCCTTGAGGCCAGCAGCCGGTTTATCAACGCCGTCGCCAAGCAGGTGCGTGACCTTCAGATCACGGTGCCGCAGTTCTCCGGCGACACCCACGGCGGGCCGATCGTTCTTGTGCAGAGCGAGATGGGCTGGACGTGCGGGCACGACGCGCTGGCGCACGGGTACCTGGGCGAGTTGAACCGGTACATCCACGAGAGCGGGTTCGAGGTCCCGGTGGTCAACGCCAACAACCTCTGGGAGGGCGTCGAGGGCGAAGTAGACGGGTGGGTGGGCAACCGCGACCTCGCGGCCACGGTTCGTCAGCTCTCGAGCGTGTGCCCCAACCAGCCACGGATCGTCGTGCAGTACGACGTGTCAGAAACCCCGACGTGGGGAGACAAGGACCCCGAGGGCGTCACGCCGGCGCGGCTGCAGCGCGACCTGATGAGCGTGCTCGCGTGCGCCGGCCAGTTCAACGTTGAGCCGTTCGCGGGTGGAACGAACTTCGCTTTCAGCGGCGGACGCCTGCCGGAGGGGACGTGCCGCTTCGTCGCGACCGACCCCGACGAGCACGCGCCGGTGAGCGCGGGCGGCACGCACGGCCCCCTGTACAACGCCCTGCGCACGGTGGCGACGTTCGCCTCGCGGTTCGGACGGGTGCTCTCGCACCTTGACGCGCGCCGGCCGGTGATCGCGCTGCACCCAAGTTCAGCGGCGGCCCCGACCAAGCGCGGGCAGCCCGACGCCGCGTCGCACACGGTCATCCACGCCAGCGGCAGCCAGGGGAGCGTTGCGTTCCTCTTCGCCGGGCGCAACATGGGCGACCGCCCGGTTGACCTGCTGCTGGGTGACGGCACGAGCCTCCCCGTGTGGCTGGGCGACCAGCCCGTCGCGTGCTGCCTGATCGACGTGCGCCTGCACGGCCGCTCACAGCTTGATTACTGCAACCTGTCGGCCTTCGCGGTCGTCGGGCGTGTCTTTGTTGCCTACGGGCCGGCGGGTTCGCCCGTGCAGATCTCGATCAACGGTTCGCCGCTTGAGATGGAGGTCCCATCGGGCGAAACGCCGGCGGTCGTTGACCACGAGAACATCCTGTGCGTGATCTGCACGCCGGCGCACCTGGACAAGATCCAGATCACCGACGACGCGGTGCTGATCGGCGCGCTGGAGGTAACCGGCGCCGGCAACCCCGTCGTGCAGGGCGAGAAGGACGTCGTCCTGCGCCTGATGGCCAGCGGCGAGATCGTCAAGAGCCGCTTCGGCGACAAGGTCATCGCCCCGCCACCCCCGCCGCCGCCGCCGAAAGAAGACCCCAAGGCCAAGAAGGCCCCGCCGAAAAAGGGCAAGAAAGGCCTTGAGGTTCTGCCGCCGCCGCCGCCGGCGCCCGTGGCACCGCGCCCGCCCGTGGTTGTGCGCGGAACGGCACGCTTGCCGAAGAACCCCGAGCTCTCGCACTGGACCAGCGCCCACACCGACGATTACACCCTCGGCAAGAGCGCCCGGTTCGCGTCGATCGACGGGCCGGCGGAGCTCAGCGGTCTGGGCGCACCGTACGGCTACGGCTGGTACCGCGTCGCGCTGCGGACGCCCGTTGGTGGCAAGACCACCGTTGCCGTGCCCGGCGGCGGCGACCGGCTCTCGTTCTTTGTTGACGGCAAGCCCGCCGGCGTGATGGGCCTTGGGCCGGGCGCCAAGCACGAGCTCGACCTCCCGCTCAAGCGGGCGGAGCAGACGATCGTCGTGCTCGCCGAGAACATGGGTCGGTTTGCCGGCGGCGCCCACATGCTCGACTACAAGGGCGTTGTGGACCACCTCTACGAGGTCAAGCCGGTGAAGCTCGGGCGGCCGACACTGGAACGGATCGACAGCGAGGCGGGCGGCGGCATCAACGTGCTGAGCGTGCAGGCGCCGATCCACGGCGTGCACCAGGGCGATGTGACCGAGCCGCAGCGTGTGACGTTCCACCTGAGCAAGCGCCGCTCGCGCATCGTGCTCCGCCTGAAGCCCGGCGCGTACCGAGGGCTGATCGTCATCAACGACGTGCCCCTGCGTTACTTCGACAGCACCGGCCCGGGCTCGATCACGATCGAAACCGAGAAGCTGGCCAAGGCAACCAACACCATTCAGTTCGCGATCCTGGGCGCCGATCCCGCCGCCGCGTTGAAAGACCTGGCCGACGCGGTCGAGGCGTTCGAGTGCGTCGAGAACATCACCCACGCGGGAGCCTGGTCGTTCGCGAAGTGGGAACGCCCGCCCGAGAGCGCTTACCACGCCCTGCGCGGGCACAGCCACGGCAAGGGTCCGGAGTGGTTCCGCGCAACGTTCAGCACCCACTCCAACGGCACCTCGCTCTACTTCGCCACCAACGGCCTGAGCAAGGGCCAGCTGTACGTCAACGGCCGGCACATCGGTCGTTACTTCACGGCGACCGCCGACGGGCACGAGGTCGGGCCTCAGACTGAGCTGCTGGTCCCCTCTTCGGCGCTGAAGGCCGAGGGCGCCAACGAGATCGTGGTCTTCGATGAGCACGGGCACCTCCCGAGCCGGACAAAGCTCATCTACCGCGCGTGATCGCTCAGCCGCGGACCGCCCCAACGGTGCGGCGCTCCGCTGACCGATAAGCTTGGCGCTGCGGAACGGTCGCGTGCCGTACCGATCGGTTGTGAACCCCGCGGAGCGAACCATGGCCACCGATCCTCAAAGCACATGGAGTGCTGTCGACGGGTACTTCTGTGAACGCCTGACGCGGCAAGACGCGGCGCTCGAAGCCGCCCTCACGGCGACCGCCGCCGCGGGGATGCCCGCCATCCAGGTCTCAGCGAACCAGGGCAAGCTGCTGATGCTCGCGGCCCGGGCCGTGGGAGCGCGGCGGATCCTGGAGATCGGCACCCTTGGCGGCTACAGCACGATCTGGCTGGCCCGTGGGCTGGCCGATCGTGCGATCGACGGGCGGCTGCTCTCAGGCCAGGGGTTCGGGCGTGAAGGACGCGTGGTCACGCTCGAGGCGAACGCCGAGTACGCGGCCGTGGCGCGTGCGAACATAGAGCGCGCCGGACTCGCCGAAGCGGTCGAGGTGCGGGTGGGCGAGGCCCTGCGGACGCTGCCGCTGCTGGCGGCCGAATCGCCGGGGCTCCACCCGTTTGACCTGGTGTTCATCGACGCCGACAAGCCGAGCACGCCCGAGTATTTCAAGTGGGCGCTGCGGCTGTCGCGCCCCGGCACGCTCATCATCGCCGACAACATCGTGCGCGACGGCGCTGTGGCCGACGCCGCCAGCGAGGACGCCTCGGTGGTGGGCATGCGGACGTTTGTCGAACTCCTCGCATCTGAACCCCGCGTGATCGCGACCGCGCTGCAGACCGTGGGGAGCAAGGGCTACGACGGCTTCGCCGTCGCGCTTGTGGTGTGAGCACGCCCGGGCTGAGCGCCGAGCTACTTCGGCACGTACGAGAACTTCTGGCCGCCGATCGCGGCCTCGCCCATCAGCCCTGCTTCGTTCATCGTGAACACGGCGACGCCGTTGGTGTAGCGGGCGTTCGCGCCGGACCCTGATCGGATCGCCACGGCGGTGGCCTGACCGTCAAA
>JAUXUZ010000200.1 GCA_030680655.1 Phycisphaerales bacterium | reverse complement strand
TCATCACCGACAAGGGGAGGAGGGCGTTGCGGTGGCCGGGCGCGAATTGTGCGTTCATCGGGTGCTCCGAGAGGGAGGGAGACGGTCCTGCGGAGCATACTGAATCGCGAGATGGGATACATGGGGGGGGAGGGGGGGGAGAGAGGGGACAACCAGAGAGGATGGAAACCGACGGGAACTGGTGGCACACGGGCCGTTGCGCGGTATGGTTTCACGATGAACACCACGCCCATCCGTGCCCTGGCCGCCCTCCTGCTCTGCTCGGTCGCACTCGCCGGGCCGCTCGACCCGCCCGCCGGCGCGGTGGCGCCGACGGCCAAGCCGCTGAGCGAGGTCGAGCCCCGCACCGCCATCAACGCGACCAACACGCCCGGCGACGCCGACAGCCTCTTCAAGATCACCCAGCCCGGCTCGTACTACCTCACGGGCAACATCACCGGGGTGGTCGGCAGGCACGGCATTGAGATCGCCGCCAGCGGCGTCACCGTGGACCTCAACGGCTTCGACCTTGTCGGCGTGGCCGCGATGGGCGCCTTCGACGGCGTGGGCGTGACCGTGGCCAGCCTGACCAGCATCGCGGTGGTCAACGGCTCGGTGCGCAACTGGGGCGATGAGGCCGTGGACCTGGGAACCAGTAATGCGATCAACTGCCGCGTGGAGGGCGTGCGCGCCAGCGGCAACGGAGGCAGCGGCATCAGCGTCGGGAGCGGCACCACCGTCTCGAACTGCACGGCGTACCAGAACACCGGCCACGGCATCAGCAGTGGCGCGCTCGGCATCACGGTCTCGAACTGCACGGCGTACCAGAACACCGGCCACGGCATCAGCAGCGCCGGCAGCGGAAGCACGGTCTCGAACTGCACGGCGTACCAGAACACCGGCAACGGCATCAGCGTCGGCAGCGGAAGCACGGTCGCCGATTGCATCGCCCGCATCAGCACGCTCAACGGCATCGTCTGTGCGTCCGCGTGCATCATCCGCGGCAACACCTGCTCGAACAACGGCAGCGGCGGCGACGGCGCGGGCATCCACGCCTTCGGCAACGACAACCGCATCGAGGGCAACAACTGCACCGGCGCCGACCGCGGCATCGACGTGGACAACGCCGGCAACATCATCATCCGCAACACCTGCTCGGGCAACACCACCAACTGGGACATCGTCGCCAACAACGTCTGCGGCCCGATCATCGACCGCTCCGCCCCGGCCTCCGCCGCAATCCTTGGCAACTCCGCCCCGGACTCCACCGGCAGCACCCATCCCAACGCCAACTTCACGTACTGAGGCCGGGGGGACGCGGGGGGGCGGGGGGGGGGGGGCAAATCCGGCGGGCGGTGGTTGCTTCCACCCCGTTGCGCGGTATCTTCTGACTATGAACACCACGCTTGCCCGTGCCCTGGCCGCACTCCTGCTCTGCTCGGTCGCCCTCGCCGGCCCGCTCGACCCGCCCGCCGGCCCCGTGGCCCCAACCGCCAAGCCCCTGGCCGAGGTCGAGCCACGGACCGCCATCAACGCCACCAACACGCCCGGCGATGCCGACAGCCTCTTCAAGATCACCCAGCCCGGCTCGTACTACCTCACCGGCAACATCACCGGCGTGGTGGGCAAGCACGGCATCGAGATTGTGGCCTCAGGCGTGACGCTCGATCTCAACGGGTTCGACCTCGTGGGCGTCGCCGCGATGGGGGCCTTCGACGGCGTGAGCGTTACCTTGAGCAGCCAGAGGAACATCGCGGTGGTCAACGGCTCGGTCCGAAACTGGGGCGACGAGGGCGTCGACCTGGGGTCCAGTTTTACATTAAACGGGCGCGTGGAGGGCGTGCACGCCAACGGCAACGCCGGCACCGGCATCAGCGCCGGCCCCGCCAGCACGGTCACCAACTGCTCGGCG
>JAUXUZ010000196.1 GCA_030680655.1 Phycisphaerales bacterium | reverse complement strand
CAAGGCCAAATTTGGCAGCAGGTCGTGGTGGAGTAGGGGTTTCCTGCGATAAGCAGCTAAATCAGGGAAAACCCGCCCGCCGATCGATCCCCATGGTCATACAAACTCTGGCACCATGATGAAAAAGGGACCGGCATCCTGCCGGTCCCTTCCTGAAATCCCGTTCACATTCAGTTCGTCGCTCGTTCAGCCGGCGCAGCCGTTGAAGAACGCATCGATGAAGACGATGAAGTCGTTGTTGTCGAGGCGGTTGTCGGGGCCGGCCAGGCCACCCTGCGAGCCGATGTCAGCTGAGATCATGTCGTTATTGAAGAACGCATCGATGAAGGTGATGAAGTCGTTGTTATCGAGGTTGCCGTCGGGCGCTGCGATACCACCCTGGCTGCCGAGGTCGGCGGTGCAGATGGAAGGGACTTTCACGCCCGTGATCGCCAGCATGCTGCCCTGGTAGCCGGTGGCGTTAGCTGGCCGGAAGAGCCCCAGTCGCGCTGTGCCGGTTGCGGGGGCAGCGGCGGAGGTAAACCGGTAGTTGTAGAGCGTTCCGTAAAGCAGGGCGTTCGGGCCGAACAGCCGCGTGCCGGTCATGCCGGGCACCTGCACGTTAGCCGTAGTGGGATCGACCGACCACTGCATCTTGCCGCCAGTTCCTGCGTTGTTGAGCCACGGGTTGTTGAGCACACGATCGCCCGAGTGGTACACCGGGGCACGGAATCCGATGTTTGCGGGCGATGCCCCGGCGGGCAGGCGAACGGCGAACGAGCCGCCCGCGCGCTGGCTGTTGATGTTCATCACTGCGTACTCATAGTCGAACGTGCCGTTTCCGTTGTCAACTGCGCGGCTGCCGACGAGGAAGCGAGTGTGCTGATCTTTGGTGGACGTGACCCACTGGCCGGCCGGGAGGACCGCCGCTCCAAGGGTGGGTGTCCAGTGGCGCCACCTATCCGTCACGCTCATGGACTGTTCGTGCATGTCGACACTCGAAACCGTGAGTGTCGGGTCGATCATCCCGAACAGCTCGAGCGCGGTCGTGCGCCGGTAGGTGTTGCCGACGAACGAAGGCCCGGAGACGAGCGTGGCGGCGTTGACCATGCGGGCCGAGTAGTTGTTGCGGCTGTGGCCCCACTGCGCATCGTCCTGCGTCGTGTAGACGCAATCGACGAAGTACATCGCGCCAGCGTTCGAAGCGGGCGCGACGTCGGTGTCGAGCGCGACGATCCGGCGCGCCACGGGGTCGGTGCCGCTGTAAGTACCAACCAGCGGCGTCCAGGGATAGGTGAACACGCCCGTTGTCGGGTTCGGATCAAAGCGCGGCCCCAGGTACGAACGGCCGCCGTTGAGCCCGGAACCGTACAGGTCCGAGCAGTTGACGCCGAGCTGCGCACCGCCGCTGGGCGGCTGGCTGCACGGGCCGATGTCGGGAAAGTCTCCGGAGTTGGTGCTGGCGAAGCCGTGCTTGAGCCACGACATGCCGACCTGCTCGAAGCGCCCGTCCTTCACTCGGTAGAGCTGTTGGGCGATCGCCGGGTGGAGCTGGTTGCTCGCCTGCCACTCGGCGGGAACATCTCCGATGTTCCACGAGTTGGAGCCAACGGAGAACGAGCGGACGCCGCTGACGTTGCCAACGCTCGTTGAAGACGCCATCCATGCCGAGCCCGTCGCCCCGGTGGTGAACGACGACATGTCGGAGAGGTCGCCGACGGTCACATCGGGACCGATCGAGCGTGCCGGATCGCCCGGCAGTGGCGGCATCGCGACCGACGAAGAGAACGCAGCCGTGAACGTGCCGGTGGCGCCGCCGTAGCCGGCGACGCGGATCCAGTAGGAACTGCCGGCGGTTGCCGTGAACGAGAGCGTCGAGCTGAGGCCGCACGAGTCGTCGTTGCAGTCGATCGCGCTGCCGAGCGACCCGCCCGCTCCGACGTTGAAGATCTGCAGCACGGTGTCGTACCCGGCGCCGCAGAGTGACACATCCACTCCGGTCGTGGCCGTTGCGTTCAGGCGGTACCAGACATCGGGGGAGGTGCCAGCGTTGCCGCACGCGCCCGCCGTGTCGCCGGCATTGGTGGCCGTGACGGTCGTTCCCGCGTAGGCATTGCCCACCGTGACGATCGTGGCCGCCGCCCGCGTGTCGTTTGGAGGCGCCGCAAAGAGCGGAGAGGCGAGTGCGAGAACAGCGAGTGTTGCGGCGGCGGTCATGGTGGTGCGAGCGATCATCTGGGGTGACTCCATGGAGATGGGATCGGCCCGCATGGGCGGGCTGTGTACTTTGAGATTGGCAAGCCGTAGCGGTTGCACAGCGCCCGCGAAAGCGGGTATGCATAGCGCTTCGCCCGCGGCACCTTATCGGTTCCTCAATTGGACGTTGTACCGCGCGATCAGAGCCGAACGGGTGAAAACACCTACTTCTGCAGGTGTGGGCTTCACGGCGAGATGGCACGCGCGTTCTCGAGCGGGTGGCGGTTCCCCGCACGCCAGAACGAGCGTCCCGGCGTGTGGCCGGCTCGCCGGGTGCTACCTGTCATAGCGGGATGAACAGGCTCGCGAGCGCACCGGTCATCCAGCACGCCAGCGCTCCCGCCACCATCGCGCGCGGTGCGAGAGACGCCAGGTCGCTCCGCCTTGTGGGGGCCATCGCGCTCAGCCCGCCGATCTGAATGGCGATTGAAGGGATGTTGGCGAAGCCGCACAGGCAGTACGTCGCGATCGCCGCGGCCCGGGGGCTGATTCCTGTGGCCGGGTCGGCCTTGGCCTGAGCGATCATCGCGGAGAGGTTCTGGTACCCGATGAACTCGGTTGCGATCACCGACGTGCCCAAGAGTGCACCGACTTTGCCCGCGTCCTGCGTGCCCGCGCCCACAAGCCAGCCGACGGGCGTCAGCACGAAGCCGAGGATGTTCTGAAGGCTCAACACCGGGATGCCGCGTGCTTCCCGCCATGCGGCAACGGCGTCGATCTCGCAGATCGCCGCGAGCGGCCAGTTCACCATCGCCAGCAGCGCGACAAACGCCACCAGCATCGCCGCGACGTTCGCGGCGAGCCTCAGGCCGTCGGTCGCGCCGCTCGCGGCCGCGTCGAGCACGTTGGTTGTCGGTGGCGTTGCCTGCGAGAGAGACGAGAGCGACTCGTCGCGGGGGGACTCTGTTTCGGGCAGCATGATCTTGGCCATGACGATCGCCGCCGGGGCCGACATGAGCGAGGCCGTCATGATGTGCTTGGCGAATATGACCTGGGCCTCGGTGTTGTTCCCACCGAGCATGCTGATGTACGCGGCCATCACGCTGCCCGCGATCGTCGCGAAGCCCCCGACCATCACGGCCATGAGCTGGGACCTGGTCATGCCCGCGATGTAGGGCTTGACCGTCAGCGGGGCCTCGGTCTGCCCGACGAAGATGTTGGCCGCGCCGGAGAGTGCCTCAACGCCCGTGATGCCCAGGGTTGCCCGCAGCCCCCAGGCCACCGCCGCGACGAGGCGCTGCATGACACCAAGGTGGTAGAGCACCGCCATAAACGCAGAGAAGAAGATGATGATCGGCAGCACGTGGATGGCGAACACGAAGCCCCACGGCTTGTCGGCGGACGTGTCGGCAAGGTTGCCGAACAGGAATCGCACGCCCTCGCCCGCGAAGGAAATCACCCGCGTCACAGCGCGAGCGAGCAGGTCGAACGCGCTCATGACGCCCGGCACTTTGTGCAGGAGCACGGCGATGAACAGCTGCAACCCTGTGCCAGCGGCGACGATCCGCCAGTTGATTGCGCGCCGATTCGTCGAGAGCGCCACCGCGATCGCGAGCAGGACCACGACGCCGAGAAGACCTGTGTACTGCTGCATGAAGTGCTCCGGCCGAAGGTCAGG
>JAUXUZ010000187.1 GCA_030680655.1 Phycisphaerales bacterium | reverse complement strand
CGCCCTCCTCGCCGCCGCGGGCCTCACGGCCTGCAACAACTCGAAGATGGAGAGCAGCGACTCGAAGATGGAGGCTAAGGCGACCAACACCACCTGCCCCTTCACCGGCGGCAAGGCCAACCCCGAGGTCACCTCCGTTTGCGAGGGCAAGGCCGTCGCCTTCTGCTGCGCCGGCTGCAAGGGCAAGTTCGACAAGATGAGCGAAGAGAAGCAGGAAGCCATGATGAAGAACATGAAGTAAGCCGCGCGGCCACCGGCCGCAGCGATCGTCTCGCAGAACAAACAAGGCCCCGGGCGCGATCGCCCGGGGCCTTTGTCATGGGCCCTGGGTCGGGCGCTCAGAACGCCCGCTCTGCGTGCATCCGTGAGGCCACGCTTCTCGACGCGACACGTGGCACCAGCGGCGCGGAACAAGCCACCCGTTCGCTGGCACCGTGAAGTGTGAGCGCCCAACCAATCCGGTCGGCCGCCAGCAGTGTTGGCGAGTGCGATGGTGCTCGGGCATGTCGCGCTGTTCGACGTCATAATACTGTTCCCACCGGCAGCGCCCGCGGCTCCCTTTTTTTGCTCCTTTCCACTGCCCCCGCATCCTGAGGACGCCCATGCAAGTCATGCCGCTATCGAGCGCAACCCGTTACCTGCTCGACCGCGGCATCGTGAACGGTGGCGGCGCGGGCCGTGCGAAGGGGGATTGGCGGCCCGCGATGAAGGCAGGTGGTGGAGGATTAAATGGGGGCTTGCCGCAGTCAGTGGCCTTGTGCGGCTCCGCGTCCCGCGCCTTGTACCAGTGGCGCACTTCCTCCGGCGGCTGCTCGTGGGCGAGAGCGCCGGGCAGGTGATGCTCCTGATCGACGAGCGCGGCGTGTGACCGTCGTCCGAAGACTGGCTCGTCCTCACGCTGCTGCGGCAGCGCGGCGGGTGCGGTGGCGATTCGGCGGACTTTGACATCCACCCTGCGACCCTGCTGGCGCCGTTCGAGACGGCGGAGCTTTCGTCGATGATCGCCAACTGCCTCTCCGGCGGTCTTGGGTTTGTCGCTGTGCACGCCGACGGCGACCGTGCAGCGCGGGTCAACCACGACGGTGCCGGGTGGATCGCCTGTAACGATGCGGCGCAGCTTGCGGCGGGGGCCGAGCAGATCGACGCGGCCGTTGCGTGACGGGCATTCCGAAGCGATTGAAAGGACGGTACAGGTTGAAAAACGGTCTGCGCAGCCCTCGCTGGGCGGACCGTGAACTCATTGGTCTATAACGGCGAACGCGGCCGCTTGCCCGTCACGAGGCTGTAGATCAGGCTGATGAGGAAGACGATGATGAAGATGAAGAAGAGGATCTTCGCGATATACGCGGCGTCACCGGCGATCCCACCGAACCCGAAGATGGCGGCGATGATCGCGACGACAAGGAAAATAAGTGCCCAGCGGAGCATGGTCGATCCTTTCTAAAGTGGTTTGCGAGAGGACGACAGTGAATACAACGCCTCCGTGCAACTGCTCTGAGTATACACGGATTGCACAGCGCGGCAACGCCTGCAGAGGTGCCTTAAGGAGCGGCAGGAGGGGATGTTGTGATCTGAGATCACTGCGATGAGCGGATAAAAATTACCCTATCTCACGCTTCCTGCTTAGTGCTGCGCGGCGGGGGCGGATCAGTTGCCGCTGAGAGCGTCGAAGACGCGCGGCAGCCAACCCTTGGTGGCGGCATCCTTCACGTCGCCGCCGTGCTCGGTCTTGATGACCAGGTTGGCCAGCTGCGAGGAGGTGACGGTGTTGGTGGTGGTGATGTCCTTGGGGTCGCACAGGCCGCTGACGACCAGCGACTTGCTCTCTTTGTCTGAGAGGATGGTCTCGCGGGCCTCGAGCACGAGCATGCCGTTGGGCTTGACATCGGTGACGAGGGCGCTGATGCGTGCGGTGAAGCGGTCCTTGCGTTCGTAGGCGCCCTGGCCCTTGTAGGTGCTGCCGTTGCCGATGCTCAGCTTGGGTGTGACCGCGCCGTTGTTGCGGAGGGCGAAGTCGGTGAGCAGGGTGTGGAGGTTGGGCATCGCCTTGAGCGAGGCGTCGATGTCGGCGGATTCCTTGGAGTCGTTGTTCTGCTCGAACTTCTGCAGCGATGTCTCGTTGACGATGATCTCGATCTTGTCTTGCTTGTTGAACTGGCGCTGGGACGCGGGCTTGACGGCGAAGAGGGAGACCTGGTAGGCACCGGGGAGGGCGCGCTGCGGCGCTGGGGCGGCCGCTTGTGCCTGCTGCTGCTGGGCGGGTTGCTGCGCGGGTGGTTGGGCGGCGTCAGC
>JAUXUZ010000186.1 GCA_030680655.1 Phycisphaerales bacterium | reverse complement strand
CTCGAAAGTGTGCGTCGTGCCGAGATACTCGCCGTCGATGCGCACCTTGAACTTCTGCCCCCCGGTGTATTGGGCGCAGACCATCAGCTGCTCACCGTCGAACACGTCGGGCATCTCCGCCGCCGTCGGCTGCATGTCCCGCACCATGGTCGTAGTCGGGTTGCCGGTGGCGGCGTCGATGATCGTCACCCTGGGGGCCGCGAGGATGGGCCCGCTGAGCCTGCGGAAGAGCTGGCTGACCTTGACCTCGACGTTCTCGTCGGGCGTGACGAACGTGGAGCTCGCCCGCGTTGACGCCGCCAGGGCGCTCAGCAGCGGCGAGTTGACGTCGAAGCCCACGCCGAAGGTAAAGAGCCGGCGGTTGGCGGCGTTGGCCTGCTTCACCGAGGCGCGGATTGCGCTCTCGCTGCGCTCGCCGACGGTCGGCAGACCGTCGGTCATGAAGAGCACCAGCGGCAGCGTCCCTTCCATGGGTGTGGTGTGCACGGCCTCCACCAGCGCGTCTCTGATGTTGGTCCCCCCGTTCGCCTGCAGCGCGTCGAGGTAGGCGAGGGCGCGGGCGAGCGAGGCCTTGTCCTTCGCAACCGGCGCGGCGCTGAACGCCGCGATCGTGTCGCTGTAATCGATGATGTTGAACATCTCGCCGTCGTTGAGCCCGTTGAGCACGTTCCTGGCGGCCTCAATGACCTGCTTGAACTTCTCCCCCTTCATCGAGCCTGAGCGGTCGAGCACGACCGACATCTCGCGCTTCACCGGCTTCTGCTGGCCGGGCGCCGCGGCGGGGAGCGAGACCATCAGGTTGAAGTACCCGCCGCTCCCGCCCGGGAGCGAGGCATCGGGGTAAAGGGCGGTCGAGAAGACCGGCTCGCCGGTGTTCTTGTTGGCCTTCATCGCGGTGAGGCGGAGTGAGCCGGCGGTGCGGAACGCGTTGGCATCGCCCGTCACGGTGAACTCGTTGGGGCCGACCCGCTGGGCCTTGAGATCGTGGCTGGCCGAGTAGACGCTCGCGATCGGGTCTGCGCTCTTGACGGTCGCCCTCAGCGTCCAGGGGATGCTCGTGCCCGCCAGCATCTCGGTGCGTGGGAGCATCCAGTCGATGCGCCCGTTGTCGGAGGGGAGTACCTGCTCGAGCGTGATGCGGACCTTCTGCGACGAGTTGGGCGGGATCGGGAACGCGCTGGTGCGCAGCACCCCGTACCGGGCGAACTCGAGCAGCGCGGGGTCGCGCATCGAGCCGACGATCGAGTCGTAGATGCGCCGCGCCTCGTCGCGCGGCAGGATGGTCGCCGTCGGCTCGGGGCCGGTGCCGTCGTACTGCAGCGACCGGACCGTTGCGCCGTCGGGGATCGGGATGAGCAGTTCCGCCTGCTGCGCTGAGCTGCCGGGATTCGTGACGTTGAGCTCAAGCAGCGTCGTTGACACCTGGTCGTTGACCGTGAGGATGATGTCAACCCGGTCGAGCTGTACCGGCGTGGCGACGCGACGCCAGATCTGCCGGCGCGACTGCGGCGTGATGATGACGTGATCCGGGCTGATGACCGTCGGCTGGGTGGTAACGGTCGTGGTGGTCACCGTGGTGACCTGCGCGAGGGTGGTCCCGGCGATCAGCGCGAGGGATGCCGCGACGGTGATGATCGAAGCGTTGCGTGGGG
>JAUXUZ010000166.1 GCA_030680655.1 Phycisphaerales bacterium | reverse complement strand
TGCCCCCGACGCCCGAGAACGAGCCCTTGAGGTTAATGGCGAAGCTGACCGTGCTGGTCCACTCCGCACGCACGTAGCCCGCGTAGCCGATCCGCGGCTCGAGCACGTCACCCCAGCCCATGACGCCGCACGCGGGCGAGTCAGTTGTCAACGAACGAGAAGAACGCAATGGCGCTGGCCGCGGTCGTCAGCCAGGCGCCCGCCGCCCATGTGCCGCGGGCGCCAGCGCTCAGGTTGCCAAAGGCGCGTCGCCGCTTGATCAACTGCGCGAGGCCGAAGGCGGCAATGACCGTTGAGACCAGCAGCGTGGCCACCGACGGCCACGGGGGGCCGTACCGGCGGCCCCGGGCCATGTACGCCAGGAAGTAGAGAAACAGCAGCCCGTTGAAGCCGAGCATGGCGGCCGCGCCGGCGAGGGCTGCGATCCACGCGCCGATGCGCGGCTCGGCGAGGCGGATCTGCAGGACGAGCTCGCGGTTGCACTCGGGGCAGCGGTCGGCGGTCAGGCCGCGGAGGTTGTAGGTGCAGGCGGGGCAGGGCACATCGTGGTCGGCGAGGTAGGCGGTGAGGTGGCCTTGGCTTGGGAATGGCGGCTGCGTATCGGCCATCGGGCAAGGGTAGTGGATGAGCGGGCCTTGGGGTGGTGGCGTGCGGGTATGGAAATGAAAACGCCGCACCGGTGAGGGTGCGGCGTTGGGTGTGGATGGGTAGTGGTGGGGGGGCGGCTCAGGCGCGGCGGCGGCGCGTGAGGCCGACACCGGCCATCGCCAGCAGCGTGCTGGCGGCGGGGGTGGGCACGGTGTTGAAGTGGTGCCCGTCGAGCCAGCCGCCGCTGCTGGCGTTCCAGGTCGAGAGGAAGCCGTTGGCGCCGTAGGTGGTCGAGAGCGAAGCGACGGGGTGGAACCAGACGCCCATCTGCTGGCCGAAGGCCACGCCGGTCCACGGCGTGTTGCCGGGGTAGATCGGGACGTGGTTCTGGATCGCGGTCGCGTCGAAGCTGATGCTCATCGTGCGTCCGCCGCCGCTGTTCACCACGCTCATGTTCGCGGCGAACCCGTTGAGGGTCGACACGATGCGGTCGGGGGCCTGGGTGCCCGAGGCGATTGAGCCGTCGTAGTACGACGAGTCACCGTTGACGCCGTTGTAGTTGTAAACCGACATGCGCAGGTTGCCCATGACCGAGGCGTCGAAGTAGATCAGGGCGAGCTCGCCCGAGTGCGACTTGGGGTTGTCGCCGGGGCTCACAGCCAGCCAGAAGCCGCGGGTGGTCTGGTTGCTGAACTGAACCGAGAACGAGAACTGGTTCGTCGCCGAGTCGAACGACGACGAGGCGCTCTGGATGGCGCCGCCGTTGCTGTTCTGGCCGTAGTTGCCCCCCGCCTGGCCGGCGATGAACGACCAGCTTGCGAGGTCGGCCGAAGCGGCCGAGACGAGCGTGAGCACGGTGATCGCGCCGATGCAGATCTTGTGCATTTGAAGACTCCAGCCACTGGTTTTCGAGACTCCCTCAGCCTCGTAGAGGTCTCTGCTTGAGAGACACTGCCCGTGCCGAACACGGGACACCACATCATGCCGCGCCAGCGCTCGAAGGCAAGGAAACCCGCCGGTGCCGGGCCCCGATACCCGCCCGTGCGTGATGGTTGGAGAAGACAGGGAACTTCACCCGGTGCGGACAACGCTGCGCTGTCAAGCTGGGCAACGCGGTCAGAGCGAATCGGCCGCCGCGGGTGCCCGGGGCGCTGCCGGTGGCGGGTCGATATGCTGATCTCCATGAACAGCGATGGCGAGATAGGTAAGCAGGCCCGGGCGCAGAGCCCGTACTCGCTTGGCGAGAAGGCGGCGCGGGCGGCCTGGATGTACGGCGGTTCGCTCGTCTTCCGGTGCACCTTCCACAACTGGTACGGCGCGCGGGCGTGGCTGCTGCGCCGCTTCGGCGCAGCGGTTGGCCCGAGCGTGCGGGTGCGGGCGAGCGTGCGGGTCGAGCAGCCGTGGAACCTGACCATCGGCGAGAACTCGTCGGTGGGGGACCGGGCGATCCTCTACTGCCTGGGGAAGGTGGTGATCGGTCGCAATGTGTCGATCAGCCAGGGTGTGCACGTGTGCGCGGGCACGCACGACTACCGCCAGCTCGACATGCCGCTGGTGCGGGCGCCGGTCACGATCGGTGATGATGTGTGGCTGGCGGCGGACGCGTTCGTCGGGCCGTCTGTCGAGGTTGGGCGCGGGGCCGTGCTGGGCGCGCGCGGGGTGGCGATGAAGAGCCTTGAGGGCGGGTGGGTGTACGCGGGGAACCCGGCGGTGAAGGTGAAGGCCAGGGAGGGGAGCGAACGTTCACAGTTCAAAGTTCACAGTTCAAATACGGATGTCGCGGAGCGGGAGGCTGGGGAGTGGGAGTGAGGCGCGGGATGGGGCCTTCAAGGCACCCTCACCCGCACGCGCCGAGCCTTGTGCGACCTCTCCCGCTGGGAGCGGGAGAGGTGGGGCGGCGTACGCTCGGGCATGGCGAAGCGGCCCGACCTCTCTCACACGCAGCGGAAGATCGTTGACCGCTATTACGCGCACCACGACACCATCCAGTTGACGAAGCTGCAGGAGCTGATCGGCGAGTTGTACCTGGCGGCGGACGCCAAGGCGTCGGAGAAGCTCTGGAAGCGCGCCGAGACGGCGCTGCGGGCGGCGAAGGTTGAAGAGGTGACGGTGGCGCGGGCGACGGCGGCGCGCGACGCGAAGCAACTGGCGCAAGTGGTTGAGGGCCTGCTGAAGCGGTAGCGGTGGCTGTGCGCTCGGCGGCGCGGGCGGAACCTAGCGAAGGTCCATCAGCGCGCGGGCGAGGCGGTGGTTGAGCGTGTGCCCCGAGCGGTAGGCGGTGACCTTCGCAAAGACCGGGCGCCCCGCCAGGGCGAGATCGCCGAGCAGGTCCAGCAGCTTGTGCACGGCCGGTTCGTGCGGCAGGCGCAGCGTTGTTTCGATCGGGCCGGCCGGTCCGGCGATGAGCACATCACCGGGGCCCAGGTGCGCGAAGTACCCGGCGGCGCGGAAGGCGTTGGCCTCGCTCTGGGTGCAGAACGTGCGCGCGGGGGCGACACTGGCCATGTACGCGTCGGCGTCGGGGCTGTGCCAGTTGAGGGTGAAGCTCGCCTGCTGCGGCGCCAGCACGGGGCCGGCGGCGGGCCCGTAGTTGAGGCGGTAGGTCAGTTCCAGCAGCGGGCCGCTCGAAGGCTCGGCGGTGATGCGCGGCGCACCGGGCCCGTGGCCGTCGGAGAGCTCGATCGGTTCTTCGATGACGATCGGCTCTGCGCTGCGAGCATCCGCGGCGACCGGTGACGAGAGTCCGGCTTCGCGCAGCGCGCGGGCGAAGGGGAGCGCGCTGGCGTCGAGCATGGGCACCTCTGGCCCGTTGACGTCGGCGTGGGCGTCGGTGATGCCAAGGCCCCACAGCGCGCTGAGCAGGTGCTCGACGGTGTGCACGCCGGCTTTGCCGGGCGCGGGGTTGAGCACGGTGTGCCGGGCCGCGTCGCGTGACGCCTCGGGCAGCGGTGTGAAGACGTGGCGCGCATCGGCGCGGATGAGCGGCTGGTCGGGCAGGTCCGTGCGGCGGAGGGTGATGCCCGAGCCGGGGGGCGCGGGGTGGATAGTGACGGTGCAGGGCACCGGTGTGAAGAGCCCCGTGCCGGTGAGCCGGACGGGCTGGGCGAGCGTGCGCGGGATGAGTGCGGCACCGGGCACGGAGGATGTTAGTAGGTGCTTACCAAAATGGAAAGGGGAGTCGGCGGGCTGGCAGGGAGCGATCATGGTGGTTATCCGCGGGCGGAGGGCTGCGGCGGTTTGTTGGCCGGGTCGGCCAGCCTGCGCAGGGCGATGTGTGCGCGGGCCCAGTCACGCTGGGGCAGGGCGGGCGCGCCGCACACGGCCTCGCCGGGGGGCACATCGTTCATGACGCCGGCCTGGGCCGCGATGCGTGCGCCGGCGTGGACGACGATATTGTCGGCGATGCCGGCGCCGCCGCCGATGAGCACACCGTCGCCGATGGTGACGCTGCCGGCGAGCGCAGCGCACCCGCAGATGACGACGGAGCGCCCGACGGTGCAGTTGTGCCCGATCTGAACGAGGTTGTCGATTTTGGTGCCGTCGCCGATCGTGGTGGCGCCGAACTTGCCGCGGTCAACGCACGAGCCGGCGCCGATCTCGACGTGGTCGCCGATCACGACGCTGCCGATGTGGGGGACCTTGACCAGCGCGCGTGCCTCGGGGTCGAGCCGGTAGCCGAAGCCGTCGGCGCCGATGATCACCGCGGGGTGGAGCGTGCAGTGCGAGCCGATCGTGCAGCGGTCCTGCACGACGACGTTTGCGAGCAGGGTTGTGCCTGCGCCGATGCTCACGCCCGCGCCGAGCCGCACGCCCGCGTGCAGCACCGCGCCGCGCGCGACCGTTGTGCCCGGCCCGATCGACGCGTGCGGGCCCACGTGCGCGGAGGGGTGGACGGTCGCGGCGGGGTCGATGAAGGCGGAGGGGTGCACGCCCGGCTCGGGGACCACCGACGGCGGTGCCAGCAGCTCGAGCACGCGGATCATCGCCATGTCGGCGTCGGCGACGGTGAGCACCGCGCGGGCGGGGCCCTCTCCGGCCGGGAGTTCGATGCCGCGCGTGACCAGCGCCGCCGAGGCGCCGCTGGCGGGCCAGGCCTTGGCGAACCTGGTGGACCGGATGAACGTGATGTGCCCGGCGCCGGCCCTGTCGAGCGACTCGGCGCTGGTGATCGCCGTGTCGGACGGGCCGGTGAGCGAGGCGCCGAGCTCGGCGGCGAGTTGGCCTGTGGTCAGCTGGGGCATCAGTTGGCGGGCACGCCGGGGGCGGGGGGCGCGGCGGGCGAGGGCGTTGCGGGCTTCTTGGCGGCGTAGGCCTCGTTGAGCGACTTGAGCACGTCGGCGGTGATGTCGTGCTGCTTGTCGATGAAGAGGAAGCGGCGGAGGCTCATGAGCTGGGTGGCCTCCTGCGCGGTGGCGCGGGGGGAGATCTGCACCCAGTCGTCGGCGGCCATCACCATGGTGAAGCCGTTCTTGAGCGCGGCGAGCTTGGCCTCGGACTGGATGTTCTCAAAGATCGAGCGGATGGTCGCGGCCTGCGCCTTCTCCAGGCGCGTCTTGGCGCGCTTGATGTCGATGTTGGCCTGGATGTCGCGGTCGACGGTCGCCTCGAGCGCGGCCTCCTTTGCGGGGCCCTCGGGCATCTTGTTGGCGGCGTCGCGCGCGGCGGTGATCTGGTTGTTGATGGCGCTGAACTCGCCCTCCAGGCGGCCGGCCTCGAGCTGGAGCTGGTCGAGCTTGTCCTTGCGCTCAGAGAGCGAGTCAAAGACGGTCTGGATGTTGATAGTGGCGATCTTGTTGTCGGGCGTGCTCTTGGCCGAGCGGGCGACCGAGGTGCCGGTGAGGAAGGCGGCGGTGAGTGCCGCGGCGACGGCGAAGGTGAGCATGGTCTGGCGGTTCATGGTGGGCTCCGGTGCGTTGGGGGTCTTGGAATGATAGTAAACGCAAACTTGCAAGGAGGAAAGGGGGCAGAACAAACAAGGGTGAAAAAACAGGACAGTTCAGGCCTTGAGGGCTTCCCGGAAGGCCGGGAGGCACGATTCAACCAGGGAACGAGGGGCATCCAAGTGGGTCACCAGGCGCATGGACCGGCCTGGGCCGGGGAGGGTCAGCACGCCCTTTTCGCGGAGGCGCGAACTGAGATCGCTGGCTGCGGGCCCGCTCGCCCATTGGATGTAGACCATGTTCGTTTCAACCGGGAAGAGGATCGACACACCGGGGATGGCCCCCAGCGCCTCGGCGAGGAACCGGGCGGTGGCGTGGTCGTCGGGCAGGCGGTCGCGGTGGTTCTCGAGGGCGAAGCGGGCAGCGGCGGCGATGACGCCCGCCTGGCGCATCGCCCCGCCGAACATCTTGCGGAAGCGGTGGGCGCGGGTGATGAGCGCCCGGCTGCCGGCAACGGCGCTGCCGACGGGCGCGCCGAGCCCCTTGCTGAAGCAGCACGAGACGGTGTCAAAGTGCTGGGCGAAGTCGCGCGGCGGCTTACCGGTGGCAACGCAGGCGTTCCACAGGCGCGCGCCGTCGAGGTGGCAGGCGAGCCCGTGGCGGCGCGCCTCGGCGGTGACGGCGGCGACCTGGTCGAGCGACCAGACCGCCCCGCCGCTGCGGTTGAAGGTGTTCTCGACCACCAGCAGCTTGGAGCAGGCGAAGTGGGAGGACCTTGGGCGCACGACGGCCGCGACATCGGCGGACGTGAATCGGCCACCTTCGCCGCTGAGGGGGGCGATCATGACCGACGAGAGCGCAGCGGGCGAGCCGGTCTCGTAGTGGATGATGTGCGAGTCGCGGTGGGCGATCACCTCGTCGCCCGGCTCGGTGTGGGCGCGGATGGAGACCTGATTGGCCATGGTGCCGCTGGGGACGAAGACCGCGGCCTCTTTTCCGAGCAGCTCGGCGATCCGCTCCTGCAGGGCGATCACGGTGGGGTCGTCGCCGAGCACGTCGTCGCCCACCTCGGCGTTGGCCATTGCCTGGCGCATGGCGGGTGTGGGCCTGGTGACGGTGTCTGAACGCAAGTCGAGGATGGGCATGGGGGGAGGGTAGAGCGAGCGCGAGACGGAAGGCAGGAACACGAAGAGCGCGAAGGACGCGAAGACCACAGGGTTTGCGGCGGTTCTCGCCGCGAGCCATGCGCCTTGGTGTCCTTCTTTGTGGTTTTCGTGCCCTTCGCGCCCACTGGGTTCCTGCCAGGAGAGCGGGGTATGCTCGGCGGATGGCTGATGCGGTTCGAGAGGATGGGTCGTTGCTGTTGTTGCCGACGCCGATGAAGGTGGAGCGGTTAAGAGGATTCGTGCAGGTGGCGGCGGGTGGGTTCATTACGTACACGGGTGTGCCGGAGTGGGTGGCCGGGCCGGTGTTCGCCTCGGTGGGGTTGAAGGGGGTGCGGGTTGACAGCGGTGGAGCGGTGGTGAAGGTGATTGTGGATGCGCCGCTTGATCTGCCCACGCCGGGCGTGAGGGAGCAGCGGTATGCGATGGTGGTTGGGGGTGGGGAGGAGGCGGCGAGTGGACACCATGCGGAGCGTGGTGGTAACCAGGGGCCGCTGGTGCGGATTGCCTCGCCTTCGATCACGGGTGCGCGGCTGGGGTTGTGGACGCTGGCGCAGTTGATCCGGAGGTTCGGCGAGAGTGTGCCGGCGGTGATGATCGAGGACCAACCGGCGTTCCGCACGCGTGGTGCGATGCTCGATGTGTCGCGCTGCCGCGTGCCGACGATGCCCGAGCTGCTGCGGCAGGTCGATCTGCTCGCGTCGTGGAAAGTCAACCACCTGCAGCTCTACACCGAGCACACATTCGCTTACAAGGGCCACCAGGCGGTGTGGGATGGGTGGAGCCCGATGACCGCCGAGCAGGTGCGGGAGTTGGACCAGCACTGCCGCGCACGGGGGATCGAGCTCGCCGCGAATCAGAACTGCTTCGGGCACCTGACGCGCTGGCTCGATCTCCCCGCGTACGCCCACCTGGCCGAGACGCACGGCGACTGGATGTTCGACGTCTGGCCGCGCAAAGGCCCGTGGAGCCTCTGCCCAACCGACCCGGCGTCGGTCGCGTTTGTGGGCGGGCTGCTGGAGGAGCTGCTGCCGAACTTCTCGTGCCCGCTGGTGAACATCGGCTGCGACGAGGTCTACGACATCGCCTACGGGCGCAGCGCAGCCGAGGTCGCGCGGCGCGGAGAAGGGGGGCGGGCGTCGGTCTTTGTTGAGTTTGTCAACAGTGTGTGCGCCCAGGTGGGTGCGCTGGGCAAGCGCCCCATGTTCTGGGCCGACATGCTCACCAGCCAGCCCGAGGCCGCGGCGGGGATCGACCCCGGCGGGCTCGCGCTGGTGTGGGGTTATGAGCCCGACCACGACTTTGCGACACCGGCGGCGAAGATGGCCGGCGTCGGGCGCGAGGTGTGGGTCTGCCCGGGCACAAGCTCGTGGCTGTCGTTCTTTGGACGCACGGCCGAGCGCCGCGGCAACATCGCGGGCGCTGTCGCTCAGGGTGCGGCCTCGGGCGCATCGGGCGTGCTGACGACCGACTGGGGCGACAAAGGGCACCGCCAGCAGCGTGCGATCGGCCTGCTCGGCCTGGCGCACGGCGCGGCGGCGTCGTGGAACCCGCGCGACGGTGAGGGGTTTGACGCCCGCAGCGCCAGCCTGCACGCGCTGGGCGACCCGTCGCTGGAGGCGGGCCCGTGGATCGAGAAGATGGGTGACGTCGATGCGCTGCTGCGTGCGTGCACGCTCGGGCTCTCGCGCGCGGGGATGACCGGCAGGCTGCGCAACGCGGGCGCGCTGGCGGTGGACATGGATGTGCCGATCGATGAGCGGCGTGAGGCGGGGAGTCTTGAGCTGTGGCGCAGCGCGGCGGAGGCGCTGGGGGGCGTGCGCGTGCCCAGCCGCGTCGTCGGCGAGCTGCGCGACGAGTTGGAGCACGCCCTCGACGGCGCCCGCCTGGCGGCGGCGCGGGCCGTCGCACGCCGCTACCCCGGCGGGCTCTCCGGCGAAGCACGGGCGATCCTCGCCGAGCAGTGCCGCGGGGTGATGGCCGAGCACGCGCGCCTCTGGCACACCTGGTGCCGCCCGGGCGGGCTGACGCAGTCGATGCAGTGGTACGAGCGGGTGGCGGCGGAACTGCGCCCGCCGGGGTAACGCGGCCGCATTTCGAGCCGCGATGACTTATGCTCAGCCCATGGCACGGTTGTTTGTGGGCTGCATGACGGGCACGAGCGTTGACGGCCTTGACGCCGCGCTGGTGGAGATCCAGGGGCGCGGGATTGACGGCATGTCAGCGCGGGTCGTCCGCGGCGTGTCGTTGCCGCTGGGCCAGTGGCAGCAGCCGCTGCGCGAGCTGGCCGATCAGACGCCGATGACCGCTGGCCGCATCGCCCAGGTGTGCCGCGGCTTCTCGCTGCTGCACGCGGTGGCGATCGACGCGGTGCGCGGGGGGGAAACCATCGAAGCGGCGTGCGTGCACGGGCAGACGGTCTTCCATCAGCCGCCGGTGAGCTGGCAGTTGGTGAACGCGCCGCTGATCGCTCAGGCCGCCGGCGTGCCGGTGATCGCGGACCTGCGCGCAGCCGACATCGCCTGCGGTGGCCAGGGTGCGCCGCTGACACCGCTGAGCGACTACGTGATGTTCCGCGACCGCAGCGGCGGCGAGAACCGGATGGTCGTCAACCTCGGTGGCTTTGCCAACGCGACGCTGCTGGGCAAGGCGGCGGGCGAGCTCGGCTTCACCGGGCACGACCTGTGCGCCTGCAACCAGTTGCTCGACCTGGTCGCGCGCCGAACGCTGGGAGTCCCGTTCGATGACGGCGGCGCCGCCGCGCTCGCCGCGGAGCCCGACGCAGATGCGCTCGACGATCTGCTGGGTGTTCTGCGGGCGCAGGGCGCATCGGGGCGATCGCTCGGCACCGGAGACGAGGCGAGCGCGTGGATCGGGCGGCACTGGAAGGGCGGCGCCGGCTGCCAGGGCGGGGCGCTGGCCGCCGCGGCGTGCGAGGCGATCGGCACGATCATCGGCGAGCGTGCCCGCGCGGCCGACGCGCAGCGTCTGATCGTTGCCGGCGGCGGCGTGCGCAACGCGGCGCTGCTGGGCGCGGTGCGCAGCTGCGCTTCGTGCCGCGTTGAAGAGAGCAGCGCCCCGGCGTACGGGGTGCCGGCAGAGCTGCGCGAGGCCGCCGGGTGGGCGGTGCTGGGGGCGCTGGCGTGGGACGGCGAAGCGCTGCCGATGCGTCACATCACCGGCGCGCGTGCGGATGTGCGTGCCGGCGTGATCGCGCGTGTGTAGCCAAAGGCAAACGACCCGGGCGAGCCGCCGGGCGGCAACACGCTACCTGAGCACTTCGTTGCTGCCGAAGTCGCAACCCTTCATGCCGCCGATGGTGCTGGCGAAGTGGGGGGGCTGGGCGATCGGACCGCCTGGCCACGGCGGCTCCTCGCGCGCGGGCAGGGGCGAGTAGCTGATCGTGGTGCGTTGGATCGTGCCGTTGGTGAGCAGGTAGCCGCCGAGGTTGGTCTCCTCGGTCCGGAGCTTGCGGGTGCTGCCGTCGCCAAGGGTCACCATCACCTCCGCGTAAGGGTGGGTGAAGTAGATCGGGTACTTCGCGTGCCGGGCGAAGCGCTCGTAGAACATCACCTTCAGCGCCGGGAAGCGCAGGTCGCTGAACTTGCGCCGGCCGAGGCGAGGGTCTCCCGACCAACTGAGCGTTTCGTTGATCGGACCGATGCGCACCTGCCAGCCCACCTCGTCGCGGTCGACGCTCCAGAACGGGTAGGGGAACTGGTACGACGCGCGGGCGAACAAGGGTGGGTCGCTCGTCGCCGTGACGGCCGACTGCGAGGCAAGCCCGTTGTAGAACGCCACCGGGTCGGCGGCGGCGCGGAGCAGGGCGCGGTCCTCGGGGCAGGCGGCGATCGGCTCGGGGATCATGCCGGTGAGGTAGTCACCGAGGATGCAGATCGAGAGGTTGGGGTGGGGCGCAAACGGGCCGGTGTAGTTGAAGTTGGTCACCTTCGAGCGCGACCGGATGATGTCGTTCATCTGCTCGCGAGCCGCGTCAAAGTCGCTGCCGAACGGCCCGCGGAGCTGCCCGTCGCTCGTGCGCCGGTAGATCCCCGTCCGCTGCCACGAGTAAGTGGCGACACGGTCGCGGAAGTCGATCGCGTATTGGAACATGCCGCGAACGTACTGGTTGATGTTCGAGCGGCACTTGACCTCGCGCGCGGCCTTGCGTGCGCCCGCCAGGGCGGGCAGCAGCATGCCCACCAGCAGCGCGATGATCGCGATGACCACGAGGAGTTCAACCAACGAGAACGCGCGGTGCGTCCGAGCCATGTTGCACGATCCTTTCCCCACAACGGGAACGGCGCTTCCAGAACAGAGCACCGTGAAACAGACACCCTCAGCATACCACAATCGGCCAAAAGCACAAGGCTGGACCATCGATCTGTGCGCCCCCCCGTTCGGGCATTCCCGGCTCGATCGCTCAACCAACCTTCCAAGGAGTGCCCGAAACACCTTACTCCAGGCCGCCCCCGCTGCAACCGGGCCGTCGATGGCCGATATCAGCGGAGCACCCACGTGGGGAGCACCTATGACCCAGCACCCGAGCCATTGCGCCCAGCCTCGTCGCCGACCCCGCTTCGTCGCGCGGGTCGGGTTCACGCTGGTTGAGCTGCTGGTGTGCATGGTGGTGATCTCGCTGCTGCTGGGGATCCTTCTGCCTGGCTTGGCCAAGAGCCGCGAGGCCGCCCGCCGGACCAAGTGCATGGTGAACCTGCGGAGCTTCGGGTTGGCGCTTGAGGGGTACCGGCGCGACAACAAGGACATGCTCCCCAACGTGCTGCCGTTCCAGTACGCAACGGCCCGCGCACCGGAAGAGATGCGGGCGATCCTGGTGAACGACCCGGCACTGCTCGACACGCTTCAGAGCTACATGGATGCGCCGCTCCCCGACCGGCTCGACCCCAGCGACCCCGAGTCGCCGTTCCAGTACCGCGACCCGTACTTCTGCCCCAGCGACAAGGACACCGACGTCGGCGCCAAGTTCGGCATCAGCTACGAGTACTGGGCCGGGACGCTGATGGTGGTGCGCGAGCTGTTCGCCTTCGACCGCAACGCGGGCTTCTCTGTCACGCGGATGTACGAGGCCAACGGCGACTTCCCGATCATGGGCGACGGCAAGGCGTGGCACAAGCAGCCCGGCAACAGCGGGCAGAACGCGCTCTACTTCGCCGATTGGCACGTCGATTGGCTGAAGCTCGACAACAACATGCAGCAGATCCAGGGAACGATCCAGGTCCCGGGCAACCCGCCCGCCCCTCCGCCGAACCCGTAAGCGTCCGTCCTTCCGTCCAACGGCCCATCAGCAGAGCAGACCATGCCAGAGAGCCTCCTCAAAGACCTGTTCCCCAAGTGGCAGCCCGGCAAGAAGCAGCGCTACCGCAAGCCCGCGTCCGAGTCGCTGCGCGACATCGCCGACAGCGCAGGCGCGCTCTGGCGGCGCAGGTGGCTCCGGCGCGCCGTCGTGAGCGCGCTGGTGGTGATGGTGAGCGCCGGCAGCGCCTTCGCCTATGTGCAGCTCCGCCCCCGGGCCGTGCCCGACGTCTTCGCCGACGACCTCGCCGACGTGCTCGACTACACCCTCCTCACCGACGAGTTCAACCGGCTCCCCGTCGACGAGCGCCTGGCCCTGATCAAGCGCCTCATCGACCGGCTCAAGAGCATGGACAGCAACGACTCGGCCCTGGTCGCAGGGTTCGCCGCCGGCATCGGCGGCAAGGCGCGCGCCCAGCTGCAGAAGAACTCAGAGAAGCTGATGGTGGATATCTGGGACAAGTTCGCGATCCAGTACAGCCAGGTCAAGCCGGAGGACCGCGAGGCCTTCCTCGACCAGTCGTTTGTTGACATGACCAAGATGTTCGAGGATGTCGCCGGCGTGTCCGTGCCGATCAAAGACGAGCAGCGCGTCGACGAGGCCCGCAAGCAGGCCAAGCGCGACGAAGAACGCATGAAGGGCGCCAGCGGCCGCCCGGTCAACCCCGAGCGTGCAGCGGGGTTCATGGGCTTTATGAACGACCGCGGGCAGAAGCTCACCAACGCAGAGCAGCGCGGCCGCATGGCCGGCTTCTCGCGTGACATGACCCGCCGCCTCCGTGGCCAGGACGTCCGCACCGGCAAGCCCCTCGAAGGTGGCGCAGCCAATCCGCCCGAGGCGCCGGGTGCACCCGGCGCAGCGCAGCCCCCCAGCTCTCAGCCCCCCGGCACGCCGGCGAACCCGCCGGCCGCTCCCGGTTCGGGCAGGTAACCCCGCTCAGCCGCCCTTGCCCCACGTCTTGTACTCAATCGGGCGCGTCGTGCGGGCCGGCACGTCGAACATCCCCACCGGGAAGGTGTGGTGGCGGTCGGCCTTCCACGAGCCGAAGCTCCCCAGCAAGTAGACCGTCACACCCTGGTAGCGCGTGCGCCCTTCGCCATCGGTCCCCAGCAGCGGCACCGGGTGCAGCACGTCAACCTCCGCAGTCACACCGCGCACAATCACCCGCGTGATGTAGTACGTCGGCAGGCCAGCGTTCTGCTCCGTTGCGGGCTCGGCGCCGCGCCCGCCCTGGCCCACCCGCGCGACCACGCTGTCGTAGCTCTCGGCGTCGGCCCCCGCTGGCAGGCAGATCGCAAAGGGCGCTTCGTACACCTTGCCGCGCTCGGCGTTGCCCACCGGCGGGTAGCGGAGAGTCACCAGGCTCAGCGCCTCGCCGATCACCTGCGGCACGGGCGCATTGTTGATCTGCGCGGGGTTGGTCTGGCGACTGCCATCCTCGACCGGCGGCCAGGTGCTGTGCGTGCAGCCGCCGATCACCGCGGCGCACGCGAGGGCGATCGGCGCAACCGCGCGGGCAAGGCGGGCTGCAGAGAATGGGGAGGCGGAGAGTTTCGGCAAGTTGGGGGAGTTCATGATGGTTGGCCGACTTTAGACAATCCGGCCCCGCTACGCGATAAGGTGATGCGGGGTGCCGTCCCCTATGATTGCCAGCCTCGGCCCCCCCTCCCCTCCCCCCAAGCCGCGGCCGGTATGAGCGCACGCAACGGACATCCCGGTACGTCTCAACCGCCCGGCACACCGCCGCGCCGGTTTGTGGTCGGCGTGTCGGGCGCCTCGGGTGCCCTTTATGCCACGCGCCTGCTTGAAGAATTGCTGGCCTCGGGCGCTCAGGTTCACCTCGTCGCCACCGAGTACGGCCGGCGCCTGCTGCACGATGAGCTTGGCGTCACTGCGCTTGAACTCGCCGCGCTCTGCCCGGGGCTGGCCGACCGGCTGGGCCCTGCGGGCGTGGCCGCCGCCGGTGACCGCCTGTTCGTTCACCCCCACAAGGATGTGGGCGCGGTGATCGCCAGCGGGTCGTTCCTTCACGACGGCATGGTCGTCGTGCCGTGCTCGTCGACGGCGCTGGGCTACATCGCCAACGGCAGCGGGAGCAACCTGCTCGGACGCGCGGCGATGGTCACGCTGAAAGAACGGCGGCGGCTGATCCTCGTGCACCGCGAGACGCCGTTGAGCCTGATCGACATCCGCAACATGGAGGCGGTGACGCTTGCTGGCGGCATCGTCGCGCCGGCCAACCCCGGCTTCTACCTCGGGCCGTCGTCGGTTGGCGACCTGGTTGACTTTGTCGTGGGCAAGTGCCTCGACCTGCTGTCGGTGCCGCACGCGCTCAACACCCGCTGGGAGGGGCACGCGCCGGCGGCTCGCGCCGTCGCGACGCGCCCGACCGAGGCGCCCTGAACGGCATGGACGTCATCACTCAATGCGTGCTCGGCGCCTCCGCGGGGCAGGCGATGCTCGGACGGAGGCTGCCGCGATCGGCGTGGCTCGCTGGCCTGCTCGGCGGCTACATGCCCGACGCCGACGTGTTCATCAAGCCCGCCGGTGACCCCCTCGGCGGCCTGCTGTGGCACCGGCACTTCACCCACGGCCTGGGGTTCATCCCCGTCGGCGCCCTCATCGCGGTGATCCCCTTCCTGCTCTTTGCTTCCGGCCGACGCGCCTTCGGCCCGCTCTACCTCGCGGCACTGGCGGGCATCGCCACCCACGGGATTCTCGACGCCTGCACCAGCTACGGCACCGTGCTCTGGTGGCCGATCTCCGAGCGGCGCGTGTCGCTCGACCTGGTCGGCATCATCGACCCGCTCGTTACACTCCCGCTCATGGTCACCGTGGCCTGGAGCGTGTGGCTCTCCTGGCGCGCCCGGCACGACCTGCGGCGCCCTGCGCCGCTGCGAGCCAGCCCCACCCGTTGGCGAACGGTCGCCCTTGTCGGGTTCCTCTGGGCGTGGGGGTACATCTTCCTCATCGGTGGCTTCATGCACTGGCGGGCATCCAACGCGCAGGGTGCGCTGGCGGCCGAGCGCGGGCACACAGGGCGCGTCGATCGCGCGCGTGTGATGCCGCAGCCGCTCACGCTCGCGCTGTGGAGGTCGGTGTACATCGTTGACGGCGAGGTCTGGAGCGACAGCATCCGCACCGTCCCCTGGCGGGAGCCGCAGGCGATCAGGGGTCGGCCGTTACCGCTGCTGACCGTGGAGCAGGCGGCATCGATCGAGCCGGCCATGTCGCCGCGGGTGCGCCGGGCGATCGAAGGGTTCTTCTGGTTCACCGACGGGTACGTGAGCGCCGACCCGTCCAACCCGCGTTTCCTGGGCGACATGCGTTACGGCGTTGACCCGGCGGGGTTCAGTTCGATGTGGGGTGTGCGGGTCGTGGACTCGTTCGAACCGGGCTCGCCGCCGATCTTCACATCAGGGGGCGGGCGCGGCGACCGGTCCGCGGTGCTCTGGCGGCAGCTCACCGGCGCTGACCCGCGCCTGGCCCCGGCGGAGCAGGCCCCGGCGGAGCAGGCCCGGTAGGTCACTGGAACGGCAGGTCGAGCGAGAACGAGAACCCGCTGGTGCGGTCGCCGTCTTGCTTGAGGAACGGGAAGGCGTAGTCGAACGCCAGCGGCACCGGGCCAAGCGCGGGGATGTAGACCCGCAACCCAACACCGGCTGAGGCCCGGTAGTCCGACAGGCCGGGGGTGAACCCGAGGGTGCCGCTGTCAACAAACGCCACGCCGGACAGGTACTCGTCCAGCAGCGGCTTCTCGACCTGTGCCCCGGCGAAGAACGACCACGTGCCGCCGACGGTCGTCTTCGCGAGCGTGCCGGGCATGTCGTTGCGGTCGCTCTGAGGACCGAACCCGCGGAACTTGAACCCGCGGAACTCGCGCCCGCCCTGGAAGAACCGCTCGTAGACCGGCACGTCGTCCTCGTTCTCGGGGATGAAGAACATCGCCGTGCGCAGCAGCAGCACCGTGCGCAGGCCCAGCGCATCCTCGTCAACGGGCACGTACAGCGATCCCTCGGCGCCGAGCTTCGTAAAGTCGTAGTTGCCCCCCAGCGCGCCGACGCGTTCGACGGTGAGATCAACGACCGTGCCGCGCGTCGGGCGGACCGTCTTGTCCAGGGCCGACCGACGGAGCTTCAGCGCCAGGCTGGTGATCTGGTGCTCGCCGTCGGCCGCCCAGACGTCAACCGCCGCGTCGGTGTCGATATCGCTGATGTCCACGTTCTCGCCGCGCAGCGCGAGGCTCGCGACCCAGCGTTCACCCAGGCGGTGGGAGAAGCTCGCGTAGAGGCCCTGGCGGCTCTCGTCGTACTGGCTGTACTTGCGGTCGCGGAACGCCACCGTGCCCGAGCCCGCGTAGTCGGTGTCGAACAGGTACGGCTCGCTGAGGCTGACCGAGTACGTCGAGATCTCCGAGCCCGGCTGCAGGTTGATCGAGAACGTCTGGCCCGCCCCGCGGAAGGCCCGCCCGGCGAACAACTCACCCGGCGAGTCGGGGGTGTCGGCGATGTTGAAGTTGCGCTGGTTGAGCGAGATGCTGCCCACCACACCGCCGTCGCTGCTGGCCGCGGCGCCGAACCCGATCGCGCCGGTGTTCCCTTCTTCAAGCTCCACCAGCACGTCGCGGAAGCCCAGGTTCTGCGGGTCCTCACCCTGCGGGGTGATGCGGACCGAGCCCTGTGTAAAGATGCGCAGCCCTTCGAGCCGGCTCTCGGTTTCCTTCAGGCTGGTGGTGTCCAGCGGGCGATCGGGCAGCACGCGCACCTGCCGGCGGATGACGCGCGACTGGGTGAACTGGTTCCCCTTCACCGTCACCACGCCGGTCATCGAGCGCTTCCCCTCGCGCACGATCAGCACGATGTCGGCCTCGCTGGTGTCGACGCTCTGGCGGTCGAGCGACCGCACCGTCGCCTCGACGTACCCCATCTGGCCGTAGGCGTTCCGCACCGCCTCTACAGACTTGCGGACCTTTTCCTGAGAGTAATAGTCGCCCGCCTTGAGCGGGATAAGCCCGGCGATCTGCTCCGGCGCGATCACCACCGTTGGCTTGTCGCTGCCGGCGGCGGTCTGGTCCTCCAGCAGCGCCTGCACGCTCCGCACGGTGAACCGCGGGCCCTCGCTCACGACGAACGTGAGGATGGCCTCTTTCCCGTCGGGGGAGGGCTGGATCTGCCGGTCGACCTGTGCGCGGAGGAAGCCGCGGTCCTTGTACCACGCCTCGACCGCCGCAACGTCGCGCTGCGCCGTCGCGTCGTCGAGGGTGCCGCTGCTGAATATGCCCCAGGTCTTCGTCGAGATCTTCGCCTGGAGCTCGTCGGAGGGGATCGACGCGTTGCCGGCGAAGCGGATGTCGGTCACGCGCAGCTTGTCACCCTCGCGGATGCGCAGCGCCACGATCCCCTGCTCACGCAGCTCCTTCTCGTCGATCTGCACGTCCGCCTGGTAGTACCCCTTCTGCTGGTACAAGTCGCGGATGCGCCGCTTCGCCTGGTCGAGCACGAACGGGTTCGCCGGTGTGTTGGCCAGCAGGCCCACCGCCGCCGCCAGGTCGGCGTCGGAGACCTCGCGGTTGCCCACCGCCACCACGTCGCGGATGATCGGTGCCGTCGTGAACGTGTAGACCACCTCGACGCTGCCGTCGCTGTACGGCTGCACGCGCGCCTCGATGCGGTCGAAGCGCCCCAGGCGCGCCAGGCGGTGCACATCCTCGCGCACCGCCGCGGCGCTCATCGGCGTCCCGGCGCCGACACGGATCTGGTTGCGCGCCAGCGGCTCGTCCTCGGGCAGGATCCCCTTCAGCGTCACCGCGCGCACCGGGCGGTTCTCCAGCGCGTCGATCTGCTCGTCGATCGTCTCGGTCGCGCCCATGACCGGCGGCGCACCCCCCGGCCCGCCCGCCCCAGGCTGCGGTGCGCCCGCCGGTTGGCGGGCGGTCGCCGCGGACGAAAACGTTGACCCGGCCAGGAAACAGACCAACGCCGCCGCATGGGGAATAGCTCGTGTACGCACGGGCGGACAATACCACCCCACGCCCTCAACTACAACTCGCGATCGTCCGCCGCCGGTCGCCGAGCCCCCCAGACCCCCTCCCCGAGCACGGCCGGGCTTTGACCGATGCCGTTCCGGCCGCGGCGTGGCGTGCCGTCGCCGGTCAAAGCGCGACCCGGCTTCATCTTCTTGAATGTGTGCAGGTGAAACCGCGTCCGGTCCGACCAATCATCCTCAGCCCGCCCACCGGGGCGTGAGATCGAAGGGACGGCCTATCACCATGACCCGCTACCGGCGCTCAGCGCGCCGTCTTCTGCTTGTTGCCGCCTGCGTCGCGTCCGCCCTGGTCGGGCTCGCCGCCGTGTGGCTCTTCGCCCCGACGGGCTTCCTGCGCCTGGACACCGGCGACCTGCTGGCCGTCTTCGCGCTGGTGCTGCTGCCGCTGCTGACTGTCTGGGTCGTCCGGGCCGACCGCGCAGCGCAGGCGCACGCCGAGGAGTTGGCCAACGCGGCAGAGCTGCGCTCGCCAGCGCTGGCCAAGGGTGAACCAACGCTGGGCCAGCGCGTGCCGCGCAAGAGCGTGATCCACGAGCCCGCCTACCTGCCGCTGCCCTCTGGCCAACAGAAGGTGTGATGGCCGCACAGTGATTCTGCAAGGCCGATGACCACCCACCCATGGTCCATCAAGCGTCTGGACGCCGTCAGCGCGTCGCAGCTGGAAGCCCTCGCTGCGCTCCTTGTCGATTGCGTCGAGAGGGGTGCGTCGGTCAGCTTCATGCTCCCCCTCACCCGCGACCGTGCGCTTGCTTTCTGGCAGCGCGTCGCCCAGGGCGTCGCTTCGGGCGAGCGGGCCCTGCTGGTCGCTGAGGACGAGCATGGCATCTGCGGCACAGTGCAGCTGATCCTCGATCAGCCGGAGAACCAGCCCCACCGCGCCGACCTGGCGAAGATGCTCGTTCACAGCCGCGCACGCCGCAGAGGGCTGGGCGAAGCCTTGATGCGCGCCGCCGAGGCGACCGCCCGCGACTGCGGCAAGACGCTGCTGGTGCTCGACGCCGTCACCGGCGGTCACGCGGCGCGGCTCTACGAACGTCTCGGATGGGTGAGAGTGGGTGACGTGCCCGGGTTTGCGCTCTTCCCGCAGGGCGGATTGTGCGGTACGACGTACTACTACCGCAACATCTAAGCGTGCGCGGCCGCCACGGCGCGACCCGCTCAGCTCACCGTCAACGTCGGCGCACGCCCGCCGCTCCTGAACCCCGCCAGGGCCACCTGCGCCTCGACGCTCTTGACCATGCCGTCGAGCGCCCGTGAAAGCGCGGTGTCGCCCTTGAAGTTCGCCGAGGGGTCGCCGCTGTCGCTGTTCTTCCGCAGCGAGATCGTGATCGGCACGCTCCCAAGGAACGGCACGCCTGTCCGCTGCGCCATCAGCTGCGCGCCGCCGCGCCCGAACAGGTCGTACTCGCGCGGCGGGCTGAGGTCGTCGGCCAGGAAATAGCTCATGTTCTCGACCACGCCCAGCACCTCGACGTTGAGCTGCTGGAACATCCGCAGCGCGCGCACCGCGTCGTCCTGGGCCACCTTCTGCGGCGTGCAGACCACCACCGCGCCCGTCAGCTTCAGCATCTGCGCCATCGTCAGCGCCACGTCGCCGGTCCCCGGCGGAAGGTCGATGATCAGGTAGTCCAGCGGTCCCCACTGCGTCTGCTCGACCAGCTGCTTGAACGCGCCGTGCGCCATCGGGCCGCGCCAGATCAGCGGCTTCTCCGGGTCGACCAGCTTGCCGATCGTCATCGCCTTCACGCCGTGTACAAAGAACGGCTGGAGCATGTTCCCCAGCAGGTTGGCCGTCAGCGAGTCGAGCCCCAGCATCGTCGGCAGGCTCGGCCCGTAGATGTCGCCGTCGAGCAGGCCCACCGCGTGCCCGCGCAGCGCCAGGCCCACCGCCAGGTTCACCGCGACGGTGCTCTTGCCCACGCCGCCCTTGCCCGCGCCCACCGCGACGATGTGCTTCACGTTCGGCAACGCCTGCGCGCCCGGCGCTGCGCCGGCGCTACCACCCAGCGGGCCGCGCGGACCGCTGATGGGTGCATGACCGCCCGCGCCCGCCTTGGCGGCTGCGGGCGCTGCCTGGTCAAGCGGCACGCTCCGCGCCGGTCGCCCACCCGGCGACTGCTCTTTCATCTCAATGTTCACCTCAACCAGCAGCTCGTTGCCCGCCTTCGCGGCGCTGCGCACCGCCCCCTCGATCGTGCGCTTCAGCACGTCCCGCTTCGCCGCGCTCATCCCCGCCGCCGCCACCGCGACCGACACAAACCCGTCGCACGCGCTGCACCCCGCGATCACGCCAGAAGAAACGACGTCACCCTCATCCTCGGGGAGTGAGACGCCGCTGAGCACATCGAGCACGTTCTGCTTGTTCATCGCCATCGCCGCTCTACCGCCTTGCAGGTGTTGTTCGGGTCGTGAAAGGGTAAAGCCATGCCGGATGTGCCGATCAGGGGCCCCTCCGACAGAGGCTCGCGGTGACTCTAGGCCAAACGAGCCGAAATACACGAGCCCCGGCCGCGTTATGCCACAGTCAGATCAACGCCGCCACACGAACCCCTTGATGGAGCAACCCCGATGAACAGCAAGCTACTCAGCGTCTCGCTCATGGCCATCGTCCTCGCCGCAGGCAGCACCGCCGTCTGCGCCGACGACAAGAACCAGCCCCCCCTCCGCGGCCCACGGGTCCCCGAACGCCAGGTCCCCGGCGTTGACAACGGCCTGGGCACGATGGACGGCGGCTTCGACAAGAAGGGTGTTGCCCGCGAGATGCCGATCCCGCACCGCGAGTTCATGCGCATGCTCAACGAGGCGCTCGGCGCAAGCGCGCCCGACAACATCCGCCTCAGCGACGACCAGCAGGCCGCCGTCGAAAAGGCCGGCCGTGACTTCGCCGAGAAGCAGCGTGCCTTCGGCGAGACCAACCGCGGCGAGATCGAGAAGCTTGTCGCCAAGTACGGCCCGGAGGTCCGCCAGCTTACCCAGCGCCTCATGGCCGCCCGCGGCGGAATGCCCGGCGGGCCCGCAGGGGCCGACGCCAAGCGTCCCGGCAGGGATGGCGCCAAACCCGGCGAGAAGCCCTCAGATCGGCCCTCCGATCGCCCCGCCGGCGGTCCCGACCCGATGCGCGGCGACGCCCCCGCTGGTTCTGGCCTCACTGACGAAGCCCGCGCCGAAGTGATCGCCAAGCTGAAGGAACTCCAGGCCAGTGCCCCCAAGCCCGAGGATGCCCGCACCGCCGTGTGGGGCACCCTCAGGCCCGAGCAGCAGGCCGCCGTGCAGGTGAAGGTTGACGCCTTCAAGGCCGAGCGCGAGAAGCAGATGGACGAGAAGTACAAGGAGCGCGAGAAGAAGAAGCTCGAAGAGCGCGGCACCAAGAAGGACCCCGCCGCTCCCGGCGCTGAGCCGGGCAAGGGCCGCCCGGGTGCCGATGCGCCCGCCAAACCGCTCGACGCCGCGCAGCGGGCCGAGCTTGTGGGCCAACTCCCCGACGACCTCAAGGCTGCATTTGAGAAGCTCCCCGAGCAGGCCCAGGGCCGCATGCTGGGCCGCCTGGCGACTTTGAAGCCCGAGCAGCGCGAGGAGTTCTTCGCGGCCATGCGCGAGCGGATGAAGGGTGGCGAGGGCGCCGCGCCCCGTCGCCCGGGCAAGAACTAAACAAGACGGGCGGCGTCGTTGAGATCCAGCAGTTCCACGAGACGGGACCGAGGCGGGCTGCCACGGTCCCGTTTTCCATTGAGCCCCCAAGTGGGCGTAATGTTTGTAAAATGTACGGTTTTTTGGTACCATTCTGGTACAACTGTCAAGAAATTTCCTTTGAAATCTCCTTGCGTAGAACCGGATATGTGCTATATTCGTACAGGAGTACTGTCGCGGGCACCACAATCCGCGGAGTAAAAGGGATGGCGGAGCGAGAGCCCCCCCTACCATTTCCTTTCGGCGTACCAGCCGAGGTTTTCTGAAGTTGAAGCCGTTCGGTCCCAATAGGAGAGGCGACCCGACAGGTTTTCAACACGCGGTGTGTGCCAAAAGTGCACCCGTGAGAGTTCCTAGGGCGATACCTGGTACGCTGATTACGATCTCTCTCTCCTCCAGCGGGGCGCTGTCTAACGATGGCGCCCTGCTTTTCGTTTTTGGCAAGCTTGTGCTCCGCGTGTTCGCGTGGTGAACCTGCGTGTTCACGGGTCGATCGCACCGGTTGGTGGGAGAGCTGGGATTGAAGTGAAGATGGGCAAACACGCTCGCCGCACCGTCCCGCAACGAAGTCAAACTGGGTAACGTGAACGCGACGCCGCAGTGGCGACCAAGCGCCGATGGTCAGCGCCGCTGCTTCAATGGGGTGCGCAAGCGAACGCGGCGCGATGGAGTGTGCACGTGGGACAGACGGTGCTGGTTACCGGCGCGGCGGGGTTCATCGGCTCGCACGTGTGCGCTGCGCTCCTGGGCCGCGGCGACCACGTCGTGGGCTTCGACAACTTTGATCCGTTCTACAGCCGCGTGCTGAAAGAGGCCAACCTGATCCGCGTGCGCACCGCCGCGCGGGCGGGCTCATCCGGCGACGCGGCCGGCAGCACAGCACGCGATGCGTGCGGCGGTTTCGAGCTCGTCGAGGGTGACATCACCGACAGCGGCGCTGTCCGAGCCGTCTTCAGCAGGCACAAGCCCGCCGGTGTGATCCACCTGGCGGCGCGGGCCGGCGTTCGGCCGAGCATCGCCGACCCGGCCGGCTACGCGCGCACGAACGTCACCGGCACCGCGGTGGTGCTCGAGGCGGCCCGCGAAGCGATGGACGCAGGGTGCACGCGCTGCATCGTCGCCAGCAGCTCCAGCGTCTACGGCAACTGCCCCAGCGCGCCATTTGGCGAGACGATGGACGTGAGCGAGCCGATCTCCCCCTACGCGGCCACCAAGCGTGCCTGCGAGCTGATGGGGTACACCCACTGGCACCTGTGCCGCATGCCCACCGCCATGCTGCGCTTCTTCACCGTCTACGGGCCCGCGCAGCGCCCCGACCTGGCCATCAGCCGGTTCCTCTCGCTGGTGAGCCGAGGCGAGCCGATCACCATGTTCGGCAACGGCCAGACCAGCCGCGACTACACGTACGTTGACGACATCGCCGCCGGCGTGCTGGCGGCGTACGACCGCGTGGTGGAGGGGGGGCACGGCTACCGCGTGTGGAACCTGGGCAACAGCGCGCCCGTCACGCTCAATGACATGATCAAGACGGTCGAGCGCGTCGTCGGCAAGCGCGCGGTGATCCGCAACGAGCCGGCGAGCATGGGTGACGTCGAACGCACCTTCGCCGACTTGACCCGCTCGCGCCACGAGCTGGGGTTCTCGCCGCGGGTCGGGTTCGAAGAGGGGGTCGCGCGGCAATGGGCCTTCGACGGGCGCACGGGCTGAAACGGACCTGACGTGCCCGCTCTCGGGGAATAACTCGCGAATGCGGTGCGTTCGGGCCGCTTCCGCTGGCACCGGTCGTTGCTGTGCGCATACTGAAGGTCCAGTGCAGCGCCGATGTGTCCCCTTGTGTTCGGGGAAGCACCGGACGCCGCGGCTGTAGCGGAAGGACCACGGCATGCGATGGACGAGCCTTGTTGTGCAGGTTGGTGCGGCCGTTGTCTTCTCCGCGGCGGCGTTCGCGCAGTCGCCCGTTGAGCACACCCCCGGCGCGGTGCTCCCGTCGAGTGACCTCAGCCCCGCCAATCCGTTCGGCGGCGCAACGACGCAGCGGTCCCCCGCGGTGCCGCGCGAGGACGAGCCCGTGGGGATCTACTTCCAGGTCTGCTGCCAGTTCACCTACGACCGAGCCAGCGTCTACTACACCGTCGACGGCACCGAGCCGCAGGGCGCAAGCGGCATCGGTATCGGGTCCACGCTGGTGCTCAGCAGCAACACCGGTGGCGTGAGCTTCGTCGCCAACCACTTCAACCAGGCCGGCGGCACCCGAGACTGGTGGCTCGCGACACTGCCCGCCACCACGCGCACCTACGGCCAGACCGTCAAGTACAAGCTCAGCAAGTGGTCCGCGGGCAACCCGTCGTCGGAGGTCTTCAGCGGCGGCGCGACCAACTCGGCCACGGCGACGAGCTTCGCCTACACCAACAAGCTCGCCTGGCCCGGCGCAGGGAGCGGCAATCCGAACCCCGGCGCGGGTTACCCGCAGGTCCACTTCTGGAAGGAAGAGGCCGTCACGGGCAATGGCTTCATCAACTTGCAGCTTGACCAGAACGGCTCGTACTACGACGTCTACTTTCCAGGCGCCGGCGCGGTGTGGGGGGTGGGCACCAAGAACGAGGGGTACGCCGAAGGGCCCGACACGTTCCCCGCGGGCCTGCCTCAGGACAACCGCGGCCAGATGCACATCAATCAGGCCATGGCCGGCGTCCGCATCGCCGGCACCACCTACTGGCTCAGCAACACCTCGGGCGGCGACTACACAAACGTTGCGCAGTCCTACGAGAGCGACAGCAACACCGTACGCACGTCCCAGCGCCTCACCGCCGGCGGCAGCGATATCAGCGTCCAGCAGCTGGACTTCGCACCCCGCGGCGTGACACTGCCCACGGGCGGCGCGGGCGATCCCCTCCGCGCTGCGCTGGTCAAGCGGATGATCCTCCGCAACAACGGCGCATCGACGGTCTCCGCCAACGTCTACTTCTACGCCGACGCCGCGCTCAACGGCGGAGACGCCTACGACGGCTCGTTTGTTGACGCCGCCCGCGGCGCCATGGTGCACTACGACAACACCCTCCGCACCGTCAGCAACACCGGGCCGATCGGGCCGGGCCAGGAGTACAACCCCGCCACTGACCCGTCGTACACCAAGAACGTCTCCGTCTACCTCGCCTTCGCCCTCAAGAGCGGCGGCTCGCTCTCGAGCGATAGCTGGCAGGACACCTCGAGCGATCAAGGCCGGGGGTGGATCGGCAAGAAGGTGACGCTCCCCCCGGGCGTCGAGGTGAAGGTCGACTGCCTCACCGCGGGTGGCTTCGACAACTTCGCCGGCGCGACGGGCACCTACGCCGCGCAGATCGCCCCGCTGATCGACTGGTTCGCCGCCGGTGACATGGACGCGGCCCAGTCGCAGACCGACACCTCGTGGCGCACGTGGCTCGGCGCGGGCGTGACGGTCGATACGCCCGACGACGCGATCGATGCACTCTTTCGGCGCGGCCTGCTCGCCACCGCGCTCCACCTCGACGGCCGCAGCGGCGCCATGATCGCCGGCTTCCACAACGGCGCTTACCCCTTCGTCTGGCCGCGTGACGCCGTGTACGGCGCCGTCACGCTCGCACGCGCCGGGCACACGCCCGAGGCGGGCGCCGTCTACGGCTGGATGAAGAACACCGCCTACCGCGACTTTGAGTCCTGGCCGACGGGCGCCCGCAAGGGCTTCTGGAAGCAGAAGTACACCACCGACGGCTACGTCGTGTGGGGCGCTCCGCAGGTTGACGAGACGGCCGTCTTCCCCTGGGGCGTCTACTTCCAGTACCGCGCCACCGGTGAGCCGTCGGTGCTCGCCGACTACGTCGAGCAGGTGCGCGACGCCGTGCGCTCGTGCACCCAGACTTCAACGATCGACCCCGGACGCCTGCACACCGCCTTCGGGCTCATGTACAGCAACAACGTCTGGGAGGACAGCTACGACACGTTCGTCTACTCGAACGCGAGCATCGTGCGCGGGCTGCGTGACGCCGCGGCGTTCTTCGATGCCCTCGGCCTCACCGCCGACCGCGACGACGCCCTCGGGCGCGCCGCCTCGTTCAAGTCCGCCCTCGATGCGCGGCTCGACTGGGACGGCGAGAACACCGACATCAGCGCGCTGGGCCTGTGCTACCCCTTCGCCGTGTACTCGCCCATCGACGCGCGGGCCACCCGCGTGCTCGACCGCATCAACGGCACGCGCACGAAGTTCAACAACACCGCCGCGACGCCCGAGCCGCTGGTCAACACCGGCGGGCAGTTCGACGGGCTGGTGAACCGCTACTGGGGCGACGGCTACTGGAACGGCGGGCCCTGGTTCCTCACCACGCTCTGGTACGGCGCGTTCCACGCCCAGCGACAGGACTTCACCGCCGGCAAGGCCGACATCGACAACCACCTCTACCGGCTCACCCGGACCGCGGCCTTTAACGGCCCGATGGGGCTCGGCGCCGAGCAGATGGCGCCCGCGAACTCGATGCTCTACCCAGACGGTTTCAGGCTGCAGGCCGCGTGGCCCAACGCGTGGGAGAGCATGAGCACCTACGTCGACGCGGTGATGCTCTTCGCCGGGTACGAGCCCGATGCGCCGGGCGACACGCTCCGCGTCAGCCCCAAGCTGCCGACTGGGTGGGGCACGGTGTCGTTTGCGAACCTCGCCGTGGGCGGCAAGGCGTTCGACATGGCGGCGGTCGAGAAGCCCGCGCAGGGGTGGAACGGCGTGACGTTCACCGCGCGTCAATCGGCTGGGTCGTCGTTTGAGGCCTTCGTGCGGATCCCCGCGGGCATGGGCCCGTGCCAGGTGTTGATCAACGGTGTAGAGGCTCCGCAGTCACAGGCATCGGCCGATGCAGCGATCGGGCGCGTGCGTGTGACCGGCGCGATCGCCGGCGGCGTCGGCACGGCAACGGAGGTCAGGGTCTACACGCGGTCACCGGCGGACATCGGCGTGCAGGGCGGGCTGCCGGGGAGCGACGGCCTGCTGGACAACAACGACTTTGTCGTCTTCATCGACGCCTTCTTCAGTCAGAACGCCGACCGCGCCGACATCGGTCGCCAGGGCGGCGTATTCGGGAGCGACGGCGCCTTTGACAACAACGACTTTGTCGTCTTCATCGATCGCTTTTTCGCGGGGTGCCGCTGAGCGGGGCTCGCCGCGGCGGGAAGCGTGAAAGTTTTTTCATGGGTTTCTACGACCGCGTAACCCGGTGAAACCCTCCTATTTGCCCCAGAGCCTCAGCGAATGATTGGCCGGGGCTGCGTTTTTACGTAGACTCTTTTCAGTGAGAGCAATCTTTATCTCACGCCCGGCGTTACACCGGCTCGCGGTGGGTAACCAGGGTTTTCGTTCAACTACCAAAGAAATGGGAGTGGCTATGAAGAATCAGACTGTCGCGCTGTTGGCCCTTTTGACCCTCGCCGGTACGACCATGGCGGCTCCGCGTGAGTCGCAGAACGCCCCGGCCCTTGTAGAGGTCCCCGGCGAGCCCGCCGTGAACACGTTCACGCTCAGCTTCACCGGCAGCGACGGCGGCGGTGCCTACTCGGCCACGCGCATCCGCTTCGACGGCACCATGACCGCCGTTGCCCCCTTCACCTACGCGTTCGACACGATCATCAACGTCACGCCGCCCGGTGGCGCGGCGGTCGCCATCCGCGCGTCGCAGAACTACGCCGAGTACACCGTTGAGGTGGTCGCGGTCAACGCGTCACTCAACGGCACCTTCGCCCCCGCCGGCACTTGGTCGTTCGGCTGCACCGACGACTTCGTCGACGGTGACGGCGTCCAGCCCGAGGCAACGCTCGACAACCTCGTCGTCACCCTCGACGACCAGCCCCTCACAGCCCCCTCAGCCACCCACCTCGGCACGCTCGTCGACGGCACGCTCGTGTCGCAGGCGGTGACCGTTGTTCCCAACGGCGTGACATGGTTCACCGTGACCACCGCTGAAGCCTCCGTCGCGGCCCACCGCGGGCTGAACATCAACACCTTCTCGTCGACCTCGGGCGGCGACAGCGAGATCGGCATCTACTCGTCCGCTGGCGCAGGCCTCTTCGCCAACGACGACGCTGGCGGCGGGCTCTACAGCCAGCTCCTGATCGGTGACGGCGGTGCGGGTACGCTCCCCGCGGGCACCCACTACATCGCCGTCAGCACCTACAACGCCGTGTTCGGCCTGACCGAGTGGAACGTGACCTCCCCCACCGGACCCGGCGGGGACTTCCAGCTCGACCTGCTGCAGACGTTCAACGCGCCCCCCACGGGCGCCTGGGACGAGACCGCCCAGGGCGGCGGCGACGCCGGCCAGGAACTCACCAGCGCACAGGTTGTGAGCGGCACGGGCGACCTCCCCCGCATCACCGGCGCGTTCGGCGCCAACGACGTCGACATCTACAAGATCAACATCTGCGACACCGTCAACTTCAGCGCATCCACCGCCGGCACGCCGACGCTCGACACCCAGCTCTTCCTCTTCAACCTCGACGGCACCGGCGTCGTGATGAACGACGACAACACCCTCGGCG
>JAUXUZ010000159.1 GCA_030680655.1 Phycisphaerales bacterium | reverse complement strand
GGGGTAGGCGGATTCCTGCATCTCGACGGCCTCGAGCCAGGCGTTCTCACGCGGCGGCTGGTAGAAGTGACCGTGGACGCAGATGTACTTGCGGCTCATGCGAGCTCCTTGGCGGCGCGGAGGACCAGGGCGGTCTTCGCGTTGAGAGTGATGCTTGAAATGGAACCTGGGATGGAGAGGCTGGTCGATCGGGGGCCGCCCCAGCGCTTGTCGGCGGAGTCGAGCAGGAGCTGGAGCCCTGACTGTGATGGTGGGAGGGAAGCGGTGGCGTCGGTGCTTGCGGTGTTGGCGAGGATGGTGATCGGCTGCGGGCCGTGGTAGGTGAGGGTGACGATGCTGCCGTGGGTTTGGGCTGTTGGCTCGCCTGCGCCGGCGGGGATGTTGAGCGCGCGCCGGAGGCGGAGGAGCTCGGTGTAGTAGGCGAGCATGGGGGCGTGGTGCGGGTCTGAGCGCAGCGCCCAGTTGAGCGTGGAGCGGCGGAAGGTCTGCTCGCTCTGGGGATCGGGCACGGTGGCGTTGCCCTCGAACTCGAAGCCTTCGAACTCGCGGGCGCGGCCCTTGCGGACGGCCTCCACCAGGCCGGGGTCGGTGTGGCTGACGAAGTACTGGAACGGGGCCGTCTCGGCGTATTCCTCGCCCATCCAGAGCATGGGGGTGTAGGGTGAGAGGAAGACGAGGGCCGCGGCGAGGCGGGCACCGTCGCGCCCGGCGGAGTGGTCGAGGCGGTCGCCCATTGGTCGGTTGCCGACCTGGTCGTGGTTCTGGGTGAAGACGACCAGGTGTGCGTGATCGATGTCGAGCGCGGGGGCGCCGTGGCGCCGCTGGTAGCCGCTGGAGTGCTGGCCGGTGAAGACGTAGCGGTTGTTGAGGGCGGTGGCGATGAGGGTGGGGTCGCCAAAGGGGCTGTAGTAGCCGCGGCGGTCGCCGGTGATGGCAGCGCGGATGGCGTGGTGGTAGTCGTCGTTCCAGCATCCGTCGAGGCCGTAGCCGCCGAGGCTTGCGGGGCGGACGAGCTTGGGGTCGTTGTCGTTGGACTCGGCGATGATGATGGTGTGCCGGCCCTTGGCGTTGCACTCGGTGTGGTTGCGGGCGGCGAGCTCTTCGACGAAGGTGGAGGCGGTGTGGTCGACGATGGCGTGGACGGCGTCGAGGCGGAGGCCGTCGACGGCGCAGTCGCGCGTCCAGAAGAGGCTGTTCTGGATGAAGAACTCGCGAACGTGGTCGGAGGCTGGGCCGTCGAAGTTGAGCGCGCTGCCCCAGGGGGTTTTGTATTTGTCGGTGAAGTAGGGGCCGAACTCGCCGAGGTAGTTTCCCTCGGGGCCGAGGTGGTTGTAGACGACGTCGAGGATGACGGCGATGCCCCGGCTGTGGCAGGCATCGACGAGGCGGCGGAGGCCTTCGAGGCCGCCGTAGGAGTGCTGGACTGCGAAGAGCGTGACGCCGTCGTAGCCCCAGTTGCGTTCGCCGGG
>JAUXUZ010000149.1 GCA_030680655.1 Phycisphaerales bacterium | reverse complement strand
GTTGAGCTCGATGCCGGCGGAGGCGTCGAAGATGCTGCTGCGCGGGTCGCTGATGAAGTCGCTGCTGACCACTTCATCCTCGGTGTAGCCGAGCACATCCTTCATCGTGGACTCGCTGGCGGACTTCATCGCGGCGTTGATGGCGGCGAGGCTGGTCTCCTTCGCGGTGCGGAAGGTGAGGTCAACACACGAGACGTCGGCGGTGGGGACGCGGAACGACATGCCGGTGAGCTTGCCCTTGATGGCGGGGATGACCAGCGCGCACGCCTTGGCGGCGCCGGTGCTGGCGGGGATGATGTTCTGGTAGGCGTTGCGCCCGCCGCGCCAGTCCTTCTTGCTGGGGCCATCCTGCGTCGGCTGGGTGGCGGTGACGGCGTGGATGGTCGTCATGAGCCCTTCCTCGAGGCCGAAGGTGTCGTTGATCACCTTGGCGACGGGGGCGAGGCAGTTGGTGGTGCACGAGGCGTTGGAGATGACGGTGTGCTTGGCCGGGTCGTACTGGCCGCAGTTGACCTTGTGGACGAACGTGGGGACCTGGGCGGGGTCGCTCTTGGTGGGCGCCGAGATGAGCACGCGCTTGGCGCCGGCCTGGATGTGCAGCGAGGCCTTCTCGAAGTCGGTGAAGAGGCCGGTGGCCTCGAGGACATAGTCAACGCCGAGGTCCTTCCACGGCAGCTTGGCGGGGTCGCGCTCGGCGAAGGTCTTGGTGGTGCGGCCGTTGACGGTGAAGGCGTTCTCGGTGGCGGTGGTGGATACAACCTTGCCGCCGGACTGGAAGTACCGGTGCATGGTGTCGTGCTTGAGCAGGTAGGCGAGGTTGTCGGCGGGGACGAGGTCGTTGACGGCGACAACCTCAACACCCTGATCAAAGCCGGCGCGGAAGAAGAGGCGGCCGATGCGACCGAAACCGTTGATGCCGACGCGGATGGGCATGGTGAACTCCAAGGTGGGGGGGCGGGCCCGTCAACGGGCCGGGTTTGCGGGAAAGGGAGGGCAGCGAAACAGGGCCAACGGGGACTTATCTGGCTGGGACGACCTTGGCGACGGCGGCATCCTTCTGCGCGTCGGTCATCTTGTTCCAACGCGGGATGCACCCCTTGCAGCAGAAGCCGATCTTCTGGCCCTTCCACTCGACGCCCGTCAGGGAGGGATCGACCGGGTCGTTGGGGTTCACCGCGCACATGGTGTTGGCGGTGGTGATCGTGCCGGGCTTGGGCGCTGCGCACTTGGCGGCATCCTCGGTCTCGTCGGCGCACTGAGAGTTCGCGCACCCGCCCGCGACGGCGCAGGCGAGAGCGAAGGAGGCAAGGGTGACGGACATCAGCGTGCGGCGGTTCTTCATGGTTGTCTCGGTGATTGAGGGAGCGAGGGAGCGAGTGGGGGAGGGCGGGGGGGGGGGGGGGG
>JAUXUZ010000124.1 GCA_030680655.1 Phycisphaerales bacterium | reverse complement strand
TGCCGATCGCCCGCACGTCGATCACGCGGTTGGTGTTGATGGCGGCGGCGGCGGCGACGCCGTCACCGCCCCAGCTGCGGACGGTGCCGTTGCGCACCTCCGTGCCGCCGGTGCGGAGACTGATCCCCGTGAGGCTGCCGGGCACACCCGTCACACTGAAGCCGTTGAGGTCGAGCGTCACACCGGCCGCGGCGATCTCGATGCCATCCTTGCCCGACTCGCCGGTGATGTTGCCGGTGAGGTAGTACGAGCCGGGCTGGGTGATCTTGAACGTGCTCGGCGTCGCGTCCGCATCGCCGGGCGTGTTGGTCGCGTTGATCGCGATCCGCGGCTCAACCTCGGCCAGGGTCTTCATCGAGGAACTGACAGCCCCAACCGGCGGGCTGAGCGGCCCGGCGAACCCGGCCGCGGCGGCCAGGGTGAGCAGGCAGGTCGAAGCAACGATCGAGCGGGCGGTGTTCATGTGAGGTTCCTTGCGTGAAAGATGAAATGGGGTGAAAGCAGAAAAGGCGTGGTTCGCCAAACGGTGCAGGATGAAGTGCGTGCCAGGCCAACGGCCATGGCCTGCTCACCTGCCAATGCGCCAAAGCGCCCGCAGGTGGCTAACCACGTTTGCCCCAACGAGCTCCGCCATTGCTTCAACGAGCCCCACCCTCGCATCAACGAGCCCCGAGCGTGAGCGTGAGCGAGCGGGTGCACGGGTATCCACGAGCCCCGAGCGTGAGCGAGCGGGTTCTTGCGCTTGTCTGCCACTCTCGCTGCCACTCTCGCATCAACGAGCGCGAGGGGGGAGCGTGAGCGAGCGGGTGCCTTGGACCCCAGCGAGGTCATATGACATAGCCGGGGGTAAGCAGGCCCCATGGGCCGTCGCCACCCCCCGAACGCACAAACCAATTCCCCCCTTCCTCGCTGCCGCAGGGAGCGTGCCGAAGGCGAGCGAATCGCTGCTTGCACCTACTCAGTCGCCAAGGTAAGCTCCGCCCGCAAACCGCCGCCGCTCTTGCTCCGCGCACACCCAACCCCCCTCCCCCCGCAACGGACACCCCTCATGATCCTCGCCGCCATCATCTCCATCTACGGCCTCATCTTCCTGATCCGCGGAAAGGGAATGGGCAAGGATGCCGTCGCCCACCCGCACTACCGCCTGCTCGGCGGGTTCCTGCTGACGTTCATCCCTGTGCAGCTCGTCCTCGGACTGCTCCTGGGCATCGTCATCGCGGTGAGCAGCCCCGACACCACAGAAGAAGGCTTCAAGGACAAGCTCACGCTCCCCTCTTTCGCGCTCAGCCTGG
>JAUXUZ010000118.1 GCA_030680655.1 Phycisphaerales bacterium | reverse complement strand
ACTGAGCCTCGTGTTGAACCCGGGCGCGGTGTTTGGGATCGGCCCCGGCAAGAGGTGGTTCTTTATCGTGTTCACCGTTGGGGCGATGATCGCTGGCTTGTTTCTCTTTGCGAGAGGGACCAGGCAGCGGCAGACGCCCGCACACGTTGCGATCGGGCTGCTGATCGCAGGAGGGATGGGGAACCTCTACGACCGGCTGATGTTCGGCTGCGTGCGAGACTTCTTGCACCCGCTCCCCGGGGTTGAGTGGCCGCTGGGCATCACCGTGCCCTGGGGTGGCCGGGACGGACGTCAGGTCTGGCCGTACGTAAGCAACATCGCCGACTTGTGGCTCATCATCGGCATCGGCATGCTCGTGGTCATCCTCTGGCGCAGCGACAGCGCCGAGCGGCGCACGCAACTCAGCAAGGGTGGCGCGTGAGCGGCAGCCGCGGCGATGCGCCGCTGAGGATCAAGGCGTACACGCTCGGACCGTACGCCACGAACTGCTACGTTCTGTGGCTTGAAGGCGGAACCGACGCGTGGATCGTCGACGCGTCGTTTGACCCCGGGCCGATCGTGAGAGACGTCCGCGAGTTGGGTCTCAAGCCCAGCCGGCTGCTGTTGACCCATGCGCACGTTGACCACATCGCAGGGGTAGAAGAGGTGCTCGGCACCCTCCGGCAGCCCGGCTCGGCTGCGCCGGCACTGATGATTCACACCGACGAGTCTCAGTGGCTTGTTGATCCGGTGTTGAACCTCTCGGCGATGGGCGGCGTGCCCGTGACAACACGCCCCGCGGACGGGCTGCTCGCCCACGGCCAGAGGATTGTCCTGGGCGACCCATCAACGGGCGTGGAGTTCGAAGTGCTGCACACGCCCGGACATTCGCCCGGTGGCGTTTCGTTCTACTCCCCCTCGCACGGGGTCGTCCTCGCTGGCGATGCGCTCTTCGCCGGATCGATCGGGCGAACGGACTTTCCCGGTGGTGACCTGCCAACCCTTGAGCGTTCGATCCGCGAGCGGCTCTACACGCTCCCGCGTCAGACCCGCGTGCTCGCCGGGCACGGGCCGGACACGACCGTCGGCGATGAGATGGACACCAACCCCTACGTGCCCGCGTAGCCCGGCCGCGGCGACCATGTGCAAACGCCCCGGCATGGCACCGGAGCGCTTGGTCTCACGGGTCGCATCCTTGCGACCATCTCACCCTGGGCTGTCTGCCGGAGCGCCTCAGTTGCGGGGCGTTGCTTCGGCGGTTTCGATCGGCTGGTGAGCCAGTGACGCGATGGCGTTCAGCAGCGTCGTGGCGTTCGCGTTGGTCGAGTCGAGCTTGAGGGCGGTCCGCAGCGACCGATGGCTCTGGGCGTAGTCACCGCTCTCGGCCTGAACAAGGCCGCGGATCACCCACTGCTCGGGGTTGTTGGGGTTGAGGCTGATGGCGGTGTTGATCGCCTGGAGCGCCGACGCCTGCTGGTTGCTCATGCGCAGCAGCATGGCGCGGAGCGCGTAGCCCTCGGGCCGGTCGGGCGCGAGGTTGATGATGCGCTGAACGGCCTGACGGAGACGGACGGGGTCTTCCAACCGCGCACAGATGTTGCCGTAGAGGATCCAGGCGGAGACGTCGCTGGAGTGGCTCGTGCCGGCGACGACGGTACCCATCAGCGTGCGGGCCTCGGCCAGGCGGTCCATCGCCGCAAGGCAACGGACGCGCAGGACCTGCAGGTCGGTACGGTTCTCGTTCCCGGCGGCTTTCAGCAGCACGCCCAGGTTCATCTCCGCGTCGCCATAGCGACGGCAGGCGATCTGTGAGCGTGCAAGGTCTTCCATCACCATGATGTCGTCAGGGGCGAGGAGCCGGGCCTCGGTGAAGTAGTCGCTGGCCTTTTCAAACTGCGAGCGGAGCATCTCGAGCTGGCCCAGCGCGTGCCGGATGCCCGCGTTGGACGAGAACTCAGTTGCCTTCTCACGCAGCAGCGTCTCGCCCTGCTCAACCTGGCCGAGCTGGATGTGCATCTCGCTGGCAGCGATGACGTACTGGGCGCTGGTGGGATCGAGGTTCATCGCCGTCAAGTACCGGGTGAGGGCCTTTGTGAACTGGCTCTGCCGTTCGCCGATGACGCCGAGGAAGTACTGAGCGTCGACGTTGCTCTCGTCAAGGCTCTCTGCGGTAAGCAGGCACTGCTCGGCCGCCTCGAAGGCGCCCTTCTCGATGAGGATGCGTCCCTTGAGGACATAGCACTTGGGAACGTCGGGCGTCATAGCGATCGAGCGCTCGAGCGTGCGGAGCGACTTGTCGAGGTCACCGGCGAGGAACTGCCGCTCGGCGGTCTCCCACTCGATGCTGCTCTTGAGGGCGTTGATCTTCTTCTGGGCGATCTTGATGCCCTCGCTGGTGTGCTTGCTGTGCTGGCCACCGTTGTTGCATCCGGCGGCTGCGATCAGGGCGCCAAGGCCGAGAACCGTGAGTGTGCGTGCGAGCATGATCTGACTCCATTGAACGGGTGAGAGTGTGAGAACCGTAGAAGACTGGGGGTGTGAGGCGCTGCCCGCGGCGCTCCACGCCGCGGAGACTCCGCCGATCC
>JAUXUZ010000107.1 GCA_030680655.1 Phycisphaerales bacterium | reverse complement strand
AACTACACCGTGGCGATGGCGCGCACGCAAGACCCGCATTCGGCCACCGCTCAGTTCTTCATCAACGTGGCCGACAACGCCTTCCTGGATCAGCCGCGTGACGGGGCTGGGTACGCGGTGTTTGGCAAGGTGACCGCCGGGACCGACATCGTTGACAAGATCAAGGGTGTGCGGACCGGCAACACGCGTGGCATGGGCGATGTGCCCGTTGAGCCGGTGGTGATCACCAAGGCGCGCCGGGCCTGAGGCGACCGCAGCAACCGAGCAGTGTGACAAGGCCCCGGGCGTTACCCTGGGCCTTTTTCATCTCATGCGGACGCACGGGCCGGTCGCGGGTTCACCCCATCGCGGGCAGGCGCGCACCGACCGCCCCGTTTGCGGGCGCCTGCGCGGGCCCGGCCTGGGGTTCGTGGTGCACGTGCTTCTTGTGCGTGCCGGCGATGAGCACGTAGATGCTGGGCACAAACAGCAGCGTGAAGAACGTGGAGATGATCATCCCCGTAACCAGCACGATGCCGATGCTGTTGCGGGCCATCGCGCCCGCGCCGGAGACGAAGATCAGCGGGGCGTGCCCGGCGACGGTCGCGACGCTGGTCATAAGCACCGGGCGGAAGCGCGTGATCGCGGCCTGCTTTGCGGCCTCGACCTTGCTCAGCCCCTGCTCCTGCAGATGGTTGGCGAACTCGACGATGAGGATGCCGTTCTTGGTCACCAGGCCCACGAGCGTGATGAGGCCGACCTGCGAGTAGATGTTGATCGTGACGTCCTTGACGCCCAGGAACGTGAAGATCAGCGCGCCGCTGATGGCCAGCGGGACCGAGCCGAGCAGCACGATCAGCGGGTCGCGGAAGGACGAGAACTGCGCAGCAAGGACGAGGTAGATCAGGCCGATGGCGAAGCCGAGGGTGACCACCAGCGACGAGCCCTCCTGCTTCATCTGGCGCGACTCGCCCGCGAAGTCGAGCGAATAACCGGACTTGGGGAGGATCTCAGCGGCCTTTGCCTCCAGAGCCGTGAGGGCCTCTCCTTTGGTGACGCCCGGGCGGACAACGCCGTTGATCCGGAACGAGTTGCGCTGCTGGAACCGCGAGAGCGTGCGCGGCGCGACCGACATCTCGATCTTCACGAACGAGCCGACCTGCACGGTTCCGCCGCTTTTGGTGCGCACCTTCAGCTGCAGGAGCTGGAGCGGGTCGGTGCGGCCGATGTCCTCAACCTGCGGGATGACCTTGTAGCTGCGCCCCTCGTAGTTGAAGCGGTTGACGTAGCCGCCAGAGAGGAGCACGGCGAGCTCGCGCCCGACCGTCTGGAGGTCGAGGCCCATGTCCGCGACCTTCTCACGGTCGATGACGATGCGGGCCTGCGGCAGGTCGATCTTCAAGTCAGTGTCGGCGTAGAGGAAGACGCCCATCATGTTCGCCGCGCCGACGAGCTGGTTGGCGTACTCGGCCATCTGCTCGGGCTGCTGGCTGCTGGTAACGACGAGCTCAACGTCGTACTGGCCCGCGCCCGGCAGCGGCTTGGGGAGGAACGGCACGGCCTGGACGCCCGCGACCTGCCCGACGAGCCGGTAGGCGTCCTCGCCGAGGATCTGCTGCGTCGACCGGTCGCGGTCCTTCCACTCCTTCATGTTCGCGCCGCCGAAGCCCCTGCTGGGCGACATGATGACGCGCCACCGCACCTTCTGCTCGGGGATCGCCTCGAGCGCATCGGAGACCTGGGCGGCGGCGATGCGGGTGCTGTCGAGCGACGCGTCTGGCGCCGCGAGCAGCACGAAGAAGACGATACCCTCGTCCTCGGTCGGCGCCAGCTCCTTCTTGGAGTGGTTGTAGAGCGGGATCGCCCCCAGCGCGATGAGGAGGGCGGCGATGGCCATCGTCCAGCGGAGGCCGATCGTCACGGAGAGGACCGAGGCGTAGACGGACCGGACGCGCTCGAAGATCGCGTTGACGAAGCGGACGAACCGGCTCTCCTTGCCGTGGGCCGGCACGAGCATGGCGCTCATGATCGGGCTCAACGTCACGGCGACGATGCCCGACACCACCACGGCCGAGGCGAGGGTGAAGGCGAACTCCTTGAAGAGCACGCCCGTCAGGCCGCCCTGAAAGCCGATGGGGGCGTAGACGGCCGCGAGCGTGATGGTCATGGAGACGACCGGCAGGAAGAGCTCCCGAGCGCCGACGAGGGCGGCGTCGATCCTGCTCTTGCCCGCGCGGATGTGACGCTCGACGTTCTCGACCATCACGATCGCGTCGTCGACTACGAGCCCGACCGAGAGCACGATAGCCAGGATGGTGAGGAGGTTGAGCGAGAAGCCCATCAGCATCATGCACAGCGCTGCGCCGACGAGCGAGACGGGCATGGCGACCAGCGGCACGAGCACGGTGCGGACAGAGCCCATGAAGAGGAAGACGACCAGGGCGACGATGCCGACGGTCTCGGCGAGGGTGATGCCGATCTCCCTCAGCGCGTTGCTCATGTAGTACGTGCCGTCGAACGCCATCTCCATCTTGATGCTCGAGGGGAGCTTGGCCTCCAGCTCCTTCATCTTGTCCTTCAGGCGTGCCGCGACCTCGAGCTCGTTCGATCGCGGGAGGGGCCAGACGGAGAGGTAGATCGCCGGGTCCTTGTTGTACCCGGCCTCGCCGGTGGGCTCCTCGCTGTCGAGGTCTATGCGGGCCACGTCACGCAGCCTGACGATCGAACCGTCCTGCTCGCGCACGATGAGCTGCTCGAACTCCTGCGGGGTGCGTAGGTCGGTGTTGGTGATCAGGTCGATCTGAACGTTGCTGCTCTTGGTGCGGCCGACCGCGGCGAGGAAGTTGTTGCGCTGCAGCGCGTCGTACACCTCGGTCGGGGTCACGTTCAGGGCGTCGAGCCTGTTGGTGTCGAGCCAGACGCGCATCGCGAGGTTGCGCTGGCCCTCAACCCCGCAGCGCTGCACGCCCTCGATCGTCGCCAGCTCGGGCTGGATCTCGCGAACGAGGTAGTCGTTGAGCCTGGTGAGGCTCAGCTGGTCGCTCGTGAAGGAGAGGTAGAACGTGGCGAACGGTTTGTCCGTGCGCTGGATGTCGATGACCGGGGCCTCCGCCTCCTGTGGGAGCTCGGAGCGGACCTGGTTGAGACGAGCGGAGATCTCCGCCAAGGCGTCGTTGCTGTCGTGGTTCAGGCGGAGGTGGACGGTGATCTGGCTCACGCCGGCGGTGCTGCTGCTCTCGATGTAGTCGACGCCGTCGATGGCCGAAACGGCCCGCTCGATCGGCGTGGTGAGAAAGCCGCGCACGATCTCGGCGGATGCGCCGACGTAGTACGTGTTGATCACGATTGACGACGACTCGATCCGCGGGTACTGACGGACGGGGAGCGACTGTGCCGCCCGATAGCCGGTGGCGAGGATGATCATGCTGACCACGAAGGCGAGCACGGGCTTGCGGATAAAGAGGTCTGTAAAGGACTTCATAGATAACGCCTGTGGGTCGGTCGGGGCTTGTGCTTGCGTTGGGACAGAACGGGCTGCGCGGTGACGCGCGTCGGTCAGCGCGTACCTGGCTGCTGGGTCTTTGCATCCGCTTCAGGGGATGTGCTGTGGCCGCCGCTACCTGTTGGCTGCGCGGCCGCCTGCGCCGCGCTGACGTCGATGACGATGGCGCCCTCACGGAGCTTGAAGCTCCCAGTCGCGGCGATCCGATCTCCTTCCTTGACACCGGTGAGCACCGCGATCCACGCGGCACCGCCGGTTGCGTCGGGCTCGGACACAACCGGACCGAGCTTGACGAACCTCTGCACCGCACGGTCCTTTCCGTCTTTGTCTTTTTCAACCGCGTAGACGGCGTCGCCGTAGGACGCCCGGCGGATGGCGACCGCGGGGACCGCGACGTACTCGACGGGCACATCCACCGGCACGCTCACCTTCACGCTCATGCCCTGGCGGAGCGTCCCGCCGGGGTTCTTCACCTCGCTGCGAACGCGGATGTTCCGTGTGCCGCGATCGACCGACGAGTCCAACGCGACGACCTTCAGCGAGAGCGGCTGACCGGGAAAGAGCTCGCTGGCCGCTTCCACGATCATGCCCGGCTGCACGCTGCGCAGGAACTCTTGCGGGACAGCGAAGTCGAGGTAGACTGTGTCGCTCACCTCCTCGAGCACCGCCACCGAGCCGCCGTCCCCGCCCATGCCCATCTGCGGCGGCAGGAACTGCCCCTCGTGCACGCTGCGCATGCCGACGCGTGACCTGAAGGGCGCCCGGATGGTGAACTTCGCCAGCCGGACCTGCATCTGCTGGACCTTTGCCTTTGCTTCTTCAATCTCAGCCTGGACGCGGGCGCGCTCGGCCGCGGCCTTGTCAACCTCGGCCTTGGCGCGGTCAACCTCCATCGCGCTGGTGGCGGCGACGCGGTTTGCCTGCAGTTGGCGGTCGTACTCGGCTTCGGCGAGGCGGATGCGCGCTTCGACAACGTTCAGGTCGGCTTCGCTGACGCGGACCGAAGCTTCGAGGGCCGCAAGGTCGGCCCGGTCGGTCGAGTCGTCGAGCGTGATGAGCACCTGGTCGGCCTCAACGATGCTGCCCGACTCGAAGTTCACCTTTTTTACGATGCCGGACATCTCGTTCTGCACGCGCACGGTGCGGCGAGAGAACACCGTCCCGGTGAGCTCGGAGCGGGGCTGGAACAGCACCTTCTTCGCCAGCACGATCTCCGCCGACTCCATGTGGTCGAAGACGGGAGGGGGCGGTGCGTGGTCGCGGCGGTACTTGACGAACCACAACCCGGCAGCGGCGAGGCCGATCACACCAAAGAGAACGGAGGCGGCAACGATCGCGGAGCGCTTCACTTGGAGACTCGCTTTCTTGAGCGGGCCGCTGCCGGCCCGGCACGGTTGATCCTGGCGGGGGAGGCCGCACCGGAAGAGGCCGGTGCGCCGAGCAACTCGGGGTGATCGACCAGGCGCTCCAGCAGCCCGCGGACGTCCTTGAGGCGCTGCGGGGTGAGGTCGCTGAGGTTGAAGACCCAGTTGAACCACATGCCGTTGAGCGCAAGGTGGACGACATCTGCAAGGCCAGTCGGCAGGCGGTCTGCCGCGAGCTTGGCGTCGATCCGCCGGTGCACCTTGCGCACCGGTTCGATGTGCTTGGTGTCGTGCACCAGCGCGGCGATGACGATGCAGCCTCGGCGGGCGTCGTCTTCGTCCGAAGGCGGCTTCTTCTGCTCGGAGTGCGGGCACTCGAAGCAGGCCTCGATGAGGCCGCGGGCTGCGCCGGCCGGTTCGCCAGCGCGCCGCGCGATCGACTGGTCGCAGGCGTCGCCCCAGGCGTCGATCATGCGCAGGACCATGGCGCCGATCAGGGCGTCCTTGCTCGGGTAGTGGTGGATCAGGCCGCTCTTGCTCAGCCCGGCCTCGCTCGCCACGGCGTCGAGGGTTACTCGGCCGACACCGTCACGCTGGGCGACGCGCTCGGCCGCGTCGAGGATCGGGTCGCTCGCGGGTCGACAGGCGGGCGTCTTGACGCTGTGCCCCTTCGCACTGGGGGCCTTTGCCCGCGCTGGCG
>JAUXUZ010000104.1 GCA_030680655.1 Phycisphaerales bacterium | reverse complement strand
ACGCGATCGGGCGGGCGATCGCGGCCGTCACAGGAGCACGCCGATGACCCCGCCCCCCAAACCCCGCGATCCACGCCGGTCATCCGCCCAAACGCCGCTCTCAAGCGGGGGGGCGGGAGCCTCGGGGGTGATCCGTCTGCTCTGTGTTGACGACCACGCATTCCTCGTCGAGGGCCTTAAGGCACAGTTCTCCGTGACAGGTGCGGGGCGGGAGTTCCAAGTCGTCGGAAGGCTGGCGACCGCCCAGAACCTCGTCACGGAAGCACAGCGGCTTCGTCCCGACATCATCCTGCTGGACATCGAGATGCCCGGGCCCGACCCATTCGAAATGGCCGACCGTCTGCACCGACAGAACGAGCGCACAAAGATAGTCTTCCTCAGCGCGTACGTGCGCGACCACTACATCGCCGAGGCATACCGCTGCGGCGCCTGCGGCTATTTCTCGAAGGCGGACGAGATCAACGATATCATCAACGGGCTGCGCCAGATTGCCAAGGAAGGGGGGGCGGATTGCGACTTCGTCTTCGGCCCCAAGGTCAAGGCCCGGTGCCGCCCGCCCAAGCAGCGGCCCACCCTTGGAGGGGTGCGCACCGCCAAGCGCGAAGCCCAGCCGCCATCGCGCCTAGAGACGCTGTCGGCCCGCGAATTGGAGGTGCTGCGCCTGATCGGCAAGGGCCTCTCCCGCAACGAGGTCGCCAAGGCTCTCTCGCGCAGCGCCAAGACGATCGACCGCCACCAGGAACGGATGCTCAAGAAGCTGGGCTTGGAGACCCGCGCCGAACTAATGAAGTTCGCTATTCGGGAAGGCTTGGCGGAAGCGTGATGCCGTTCCCTCATTCCGTCTCAATTCGAGCTCAGCCCAGGCTACTGTGTCGATCCTCATTTCTCCGCCGGGCGAGCGGTAAAGCCGATCTCCGTTACGAGCGCGATGAGCGCTTCTCGGCTCACACTGGCTTCATGATCGATCACGGCCCGTCCGGCCTCGCGATCCACCTTGACATCCTTTACGCCCTCGATGCGGCCCACCGCCCGTTCGATGCTCCCGGCGCATCCAGCGCAGTGCATGCCTTCGATCTTCAAGATGGTCTTCATGGCGTGCTCCCAGTGTTCTCGGGGATGGGGGGGATTGGCGTGTCGGGGGTGGCGGAGGTCGGTGCGAGCCGCCCTCCCACCGCGTATTCCAGTTCGATGCGTGCGATGGCGGCCTCACGTTCGAGCTCGGAGAGCCGCGACCGTGCGTCGATCACTTCGCGCTGGGCTTCGAG
>JAUXUZ010000092.1 GCA_030680655.1 Phycisphaerales bacterium | reverse complement strand
TCGGGGGCGAAGATGTCGGCGAGGGCGATCGGGGGCGCATCGGGCGGGCGGCACGCGTTCAGCCGCTGGTTGCACAGGTCGTAGAGCGCAACCCCCGTCCACGACAGCGCCTCGATCGTGCTCTGCTTGTCCAGGCGTGCGTCCTGGAAGAACGCCGCCGACTCACGCATCAGCGGGTGGCGCAGCTCGATCGGCAGCAGCATCTTGAAGGCGATCCCCTCCTGCTGCAGGAAGCGGTTGCTGAACATCGGCCAGATGACCGACTTCATCCGCTCCGGATCGCCCTGGATCAGCGGCGGCTCGTCGACACGGTCGACAACGACCACCGCGTGGTCGAAGCCGTACTGGCGTACGACGCGGACGAGCCTGCCGAGCATGGCCAGTCGCACGTCGTCGGAACTGGTCGAGGGCATCAGGTGGCTCGGGCGCCACGAAGGTGGTACCTGCCGCAGGGAGCGGACGTACGACCCCTCTGTGCGCGGGCTGACGCGGATCTGCCGGCGGAGCCGCCTCGCGCGTGTGCGGATGCCGAACCGCTCCGTCGCCGCACGGGTCAGCAGGGCCGCCGCCCACAGGCACATGGCCGCGGTGAAGATCGTGATCCAGATCTGATCGTTGTATTGAGCGCCAGACTGCTTGAAGAGCACAAAGACCGCCAGCGGCACGAGCCACCCTCCGAACGCCATCACGTCCTCGATCCAGACGATCGCGGGCATCCGCACGCCGAGGGCGCGCCGCAGCTCGCGCGTGCGCTGGTCGGCCACATCGGGGCGGTCGTAGGACGCCTGCATCACCATGATGTCGCGCTTGAGGTCTTTGTCGAGCTTCTTCAGGCCCTTTCGCGGCTCCGGCCCGAGGTCGATGCGCTCACCCTGCGGCTGCTGCTCCAGCAGCGCGTCAACCAGGCGCGGCACGACCAGGCACATGATCCCGTCAACATGGTCGGCCAGTCGCACCTGCTTGAGCGAATCGGCGGCGGGGCTCTCTTTCCCCTTGCGCACGGTCTTGACGCGGTCGTGCAGGCGCTGGAGCACGGGCGCCAGCTCGTCGTAGACGATCAGCAGCACACGCTTGGTCGGGTTGGAGGCGTTGAACGAGGCGGCGCTGGTTGAGAGCTGCAGCCGGATCGCCGTCTTGCCGCTCCCCTTCTCACCGAAGACGATCGAGGTGCTGGGGCGCGAGAACTCACCGGCGATCTTGTCGTAATCCGGGTGGCGCGGCATTCGGCTGGGGCGCAGCGGGTTCTCGGCGGCCATCCGCACGCTCGCGTCAACCATCCGCGACAGCAACGGGTCCTGGCGGGCTTCCTCACCCCGGAAGGGGTGCTCGATCAATTGCCAGTGCTCCAGGAATGCGTCGATCGTCATGGCGGAACTCAGCTCACCGACCGGCACAGGACCGCAACGGCTTCGTGCGAGTGCCCCATGAGCGTATCGCCCCCGCGGCGCTCACAGCGGGGCTCTGCCCAACCGGTCAGTGATCGACCTTGTGGCCGAGCGTGGGCGTCAGCTTCGCGTAGACCTCGTCGAGCGTCTTGCGGTCACGGGCCTCAAGGTTCAAGCGCAGCAGCGGCTCGGTGTTGCTCTTGCGGATGTTCGCCCACCAGCCCTCTTTGGCGAAGCAGTCGATCGTGACGCCGTCGAGCTCGTCGAGCTGCCCGTTCTTGCCGTAGTG
>JAUXUZ010000090.1 GCA_030680655.1 Phycisphaerales bacterium | reverse complement strand
GCAAGAAAGGAAGATTATGTCGGCGAGTGGGTGCCCGATGCGGACGCGACAGTGGATTACGTGCGTCAGCATGTTGCTCTCCTTGTCGTTCCCGCAGAAGATCTACCTCTGATGGCTTTGGAAGGCGGCGACACCAGGAGTATTCGCGAGGCCGTTAGCAGTTCGCAGGTATCGCTGCGGGTGACCAGTGAAGATATTAAGTTCTTTGATAGGAGACACCCAGGTGACAACATCGTCGCGACAAGTATCCGGACCAAGAACGATTGCTTGGTGGCCGACGTTGACGATCATTCGTTTGTGGGGAACACCCTCATCCTGCGAACATGGAAGACTTGTTTGGTAATGGATGGCCCAATTCCTGTTGTATTCCGCAAAGGGGCAGTCTCATCGATGGACAAGTGATCAGGACACAACACGCCCGAGGGGGCGTGGCGCCCAACGCCGTGAACTACGCGGCCGGCTGACGTGTTCTGTGGGCCTTTGCCCAGGCTACTTCTGAAGGTTTGGGCGGGTGGCACGCAACGCCGTGAACTCTTCGTCGGCGGATCGTCCATAAACGCTGTAGTTGCAGGGGGTTAAAGAAAGCGCGCGTGCGCGCGGCCTCCGAGCCGATGGCTGTGTTGCTGCAGCAACTAACAGGCAAAGGAGGCCACGATGTACAGGGCATCGCTTGGCGGCGGTCACGCCGCGCACGGAGTCTATCGGCACGCGCTGGTCCGGATCATCACGCCGCTGCTGGAGCCGCTTGCGGGCGGCGTCGGCTGGTCACCGCTGGCGGTCGCGCTGGCGGGTGTGCTGATGAGCCTCGACCCCGCCCCCACGCTGCGGCAACGCTTCGAGTCGGTGCTGGGTGTGCTCGACGCCGCCCTCTCGCGGCGGCGGCGTACCGGTCGCACCTTCCAGAGCTTTGTCAAGGCGTTGAGCGTGCACGGCCCGGCGGCGCTGACGCCGCTGAGCGAGCACCTGCGCGCGGCGACCCGCGCCGCCGCCGAGCAGGCCGGGCGCTGGAGCTGCAACGGCCTTGTTCCTGTCGGCGCAGACGGGAGCAAGTTCGATGCGCCCCGCACCATCGCCAACGAGCCGCTGGGCTTTGCGGGCAAGGACAAGTGAGGGCCGCAGATGCTCACGCTGCTGCTGGTGCACCTGGGGGTGATGCTGCCGTGGTGCTTCCGCGTCGGCGGGGCCCGCGCCAGCGAGCGGTCGCTGCTGCGCGACGCGCTGGACACGCTGCCGGAGAACGCGCTGCTGGTGGCTGACGCGGGCTTCACCGGCTTCGGCCTGATCAGAGCGGTGCTGGCGCGGGGGAGCCATGTGCTGATCCGGGTGGGACGCGGCGCGCACCTGCTCAAGGGCCTGGGGTACGCGCAGCGCGAAGGCAGGTGCACGGTCTACCTGTGGCCCGACAAGGGCGAACGCCGCCGCGTGCCGCCGCTGGTGCTGCGGCTGATCCGCGTGCAGGACGTGTACCTTGTGACGGACGTGACCGACGCGCGTGTGCTGCCGCGCAGTCTGGCGGGTGAGTTGTACCGGCGTCGGTGGGGCCTTGAGGTGGCGTTCCGCTCGCTGAAGCAGACGCTGGAGCGCCGCAAGGTCCGCTCGTGCACGGCGGCCCACGCGCAGATGGAGCTGTCGTGGTCGGTGGTGGGGCTGTGGGTGCTGGCGTTGATGGGGGTGCGTGCGGTCACGGCGGGGGGCCAGGGGCCGCGACAGATGAGCGTTGCGGGTGTGCTGTCGGCAGTGCGGTGGTCGTGGTGGCGGCCGGCGAAGGAGGCGGCGCTGCGGCGACGACTGCGCGGCGCGGTTCAGGACGGCTATGCACGCAAGGGGTCAAAGAAGGCGTGGCGCTGGCCCCACAAGAAGAACCCGCCCCCGCCGGGTCCGCCACGCGTGACCACCGCCACAGCGTCAGAAGTAGCCTGCGCAAAGGCCCACAGAGCACGTGAGCAGGCTGCGTAGTTCACGGCGTTGGGTGCCACGCCCCCGGCGTGCGGGTGCAAGTCGAGCGCGTGTAACTGAGGAGATTTGCTCGAGGAACGGAGAAATGGGCCGCTTTCCTGCAGGAACTCCGCTCTGCCCACGCAATGTGTATAACGGCGCTGCTCTGGCACACGGGCAATCGCGAAGTTTTCCCACTAGCCATAACGGGGTGTATCTGCGAATATACACAGGTAGACAGATTCGTGCAAAGGAAGTTGCGGTGTCATGCTCGATGGTCGAGCGTGGCGCGTGATGAACAGTCGTGATATCTACATGTATGGGAGCTCTCCGATGCTTGACTCACTTGATGCCGTGCTTGAAGAACAAATCAAAGATCTTTACAGCGCTGAAAACCAGCTTGCCAAAGCTTTGCCCAAAATGGCCATCGCTGCTTCAACAGAAACGTTGAAGGCCGCCTTCAAATCACACCTGGCCGAGACCAAGGTACAGATCGAGCGCTTGCAGAAAATTGCCGAGATCCTCGAGATCAAGCCCGGGGGCAAGAAGTGCAAGGGCATGGAAGGGCTGCTCGAAGAGGGCAAGGAAGCCATGGAAGAAAATGGCGAAGAGGTGTTTGTCGACGCCGCGATTATCGCCGCGGCCCAGCGGGTTGAGCACTATGAGATCTCTGGATACGGCACGGCCCGCGCGATTGCGGAAGCGGTCGGCAACACCAAAGTTGTCCAGCTGCTGCAAATGACGCTGGATGAAGAAGTGGCGGCGGATGAGAAGCTGACGCAGATTTCGACCAGCGAGATCTTGAACGCCGGAAGCCAGAGCGGCGGCAGGAACAGCCAGCGGAGCGAGAAGAATGGCCAGCGGAGTGACAAGACGGGCTCGCGGAGCGACAAGAGGGACCAGCACGGCGACAAAGAGAAGTCCGCCAGTGGATCGCGGTCACGCGGTTCAAGCCGGGCTTCGTCGACATCACCGCGATGAATCAGCGAGGCGAGAGATGCGGCGGGTGGGCTGCCACGCCGAGGATGGCCCCATCCGTTGAAACGGGAAAGTCGGCGCGGCGAACTGTCCCTTGAAGTCCGGGTGCGTCACATTGAACGATCCGCGGAGTCGAAACGCATCTGTTGAAGCAATGAACCACCGCCACACCAGCGCGATGTGCAGTCGCATCGCCGGAAAGGCTGTTGTTGAGGGAATGTCGACGACATCAAAGCC
>JAUXUZ010000087.1 GCA_030680655.1 Phycisphaerales bacterium | reverse complement strand
AGATGATCGACGCGGCGATGCCCGCCCCCAGCAGCCCCACCACCACCAGCAGCGACAGCGTCGTGTCGATCTTCAGCGTGCTGTGCACCAGCAGCATCTTGATGCCCACGAAGATCAGGATCGCCACCAGCGACGGCTTGAGGAACCGGAACTTCCCCAGCATGTTCGCCAGCAGAAAGTAGAGCGACCGCAGCCCCAGGATTGCAAACACGTTGGAGGTCAGCACGATGAACGGATCGCCCGTGATCGCGAAGATCGCCGGCACCGAATCAACCGCGAAGACCACATCGGTGAACTCCACCACCAGCAGCGCCAGGAACAGCGGCGTCACCGCGCGCCGCGCCAGCCCGTCCTTGCCGGTCACCTTCGTGAAGAACTTCTGCCCCTCGTAGCCCGGCGTCACCGGCCAGAACCTCCGCACCACCCGCACCAGGATGTTCCGGTCGGGGTGAACGTTCTCGCTGCCGGCGAAGGCCATCTTGATCGCCGTCAGGATCAAGAACCCGCCGAACACGTACGTCACCCACCCAAACCGCGCGATCAGCACCGCCCCCAGCGCGATCATCGCCCCGCGCATCACCAGCGCACCCAGGATGCCCCAGAACAGCACCCGGTGCTGGTACGCCCCCGGCACCGCGAAGTACGAGAAGATCACCGCGATCACAAACAGGTTGTCCACCGAGAGCGACCACTCGATGATGTACCCCGTCAGATACTGCCGCGCGGCCGCCGCGCCGTCGAGCGTCGTCGTCACCCCCGGCTGCCCGACCACCGGCACATCCAGCCCCAGCCCCAGCCAGTGCCCCTGGTACCCGTAGTAGACAAAGACGGTAAACGCCAGCGCGCACGACGCCCAGACCACCGACCAGACCGCCGCCTCCTTGGCCGACACCACGTGCGCGTGCCGGTGGAACACGCCAAGGTCAAGCGCCAGAAAGACCAGCACCAGCGCGATGAACCCGGCGTAGAACCAGGCGATGCCCGTCGGCCCGCTCTGCGCCAGCGTCGCCAGTCCGATCGAGGGTGTACACAACGCGTCAAAGAGATGGTTCATGGTGGGGGGGGTGCTGGGCCGCGTGCGTTGGGAGCGGCCAGACTGGGGGGAGCGGGGGGGGCGGGAGTGGGAAGCCGAAGCGCGAAGACAGACCAAGACCGGCCCGGCGTCGCGCGCAGCGGCCCAGTCTTGTGTTGGTCTTGCACTGTGCGACATGACGCACGGAACGGCCGGGCACACCCCGCGGTCGGGGCATCCGTGTTGACGGCCGGTTCCAGCCCGCTTGTCCCCGCCGCGGCGTTGCCGCCACGACCGGTTGCGGGAGGCTACTCCCCAGCACGATACGGGCCGAGTGTAGGCGGACCGGCACGAGCCAATGCCCGCGCGCTGCGCCCCCGCGCCCACTCCCCCGGCCCAGCCGGCCGGCCGCGATTCGCCGATTGCCCTTTGCCGTTTGCCGTTTCCCGTTTCCCGTTTGCCGTTTCCCGTTTGCCGATTGCCGATTGCGATTTGCCATTTGCCCCCTCCCCCCTCCCCCGCCCCTCCGTGGATGTTCCCCGCCCGGCTCCAGCCCACCTGTAACCGGCTCCAGCCCATCCGTAATCGATTCCAGCCCGTCTGGAATCGGCT
>JAUXUZ010000073.1 GCA_030680655.1 Phycisphaerales bacterium | reverse complement strand
ATCACGATCATCAACTTCGGCATGGGCAGCGCGATGGCGGCGACGTGCATGGACCTGCTGAGCGTGGTGCAGCCGGAGGCGGTGCTCTTCCTGGGCAAGTGCGGCGGGCTCAAGAAGGAGAAGATCGGCGACTTCATCCTTCCGATCGCGGCCATCCGCGGCGAGGGGACCAGCAACGACTACCTGCCCCAGGAGGTGCCAGCGCTGCCGAGCTTCCGCCTCCAGCGCGCGGTGAGCGAATCGATCATCAGCAACGGGTGCGACTACTGGACGGGCACGGTCTACACCACCAACCGGCGCGTGTGGGAGCACGACGAGAAGTTCAAGGAGTACCTCCGGTCGATCCGCTGCAGCGGCATCGACATGGAGACGGCGACGCTCTTCGTGGTGGGGTTTGTCAACCACATCCCCAAGGGTGCGCTGCTGCTGGTGAGCGACAACCCGATGACGCCCGAGGGTGTCAAGACCGCCGCCAGCGACACCACGGTAACGGCCTCGTTCGTCGGCAAGCACCTGGATATCGGCATCGAGGCGCTGCGCGACCTGCGCGACAGCGGCCAGAGCGTCAAGCACCTGCGGTTTGAGTGATTGGGGGCGAGCCGGCCGGGCGGGGTGAGCGCAACAAGAAACCCCACGTGCGGGAGCCAAGCGGCACGCGGGGCTTCGGAGTGATGCCGAGGTTGGGAGAGCGTTTAGGCGGGGACGGGGAGGAGGGGGAGGAGGGGGGGCGTCAGCAGGCGAGGCGCCGCTGCATCTTCTCAAAGAGGATGTTGTTCTCTTTGTGGACGTGCTGGTGGGTGTCGGCCTCGAGCCGGGCCAGGCTGTCGAGCATGACGCGGTAGGTGGCGCAGGCGTTGGCGGGCGGCGTGTAGCCCCCGGTGAGCTGGCGCATGCGTGTCAGGGCCTGGCCCGCTTCCTCGTGCTCGTGGACCAGGCAGGTGAGCGGGCCGCGCACGAGCCACTCGAAGCCGTCGATGGAGCGGGCGGCGTCGAGCTTCCGCGCGGCGGGGAAGAGGACCTCTTCTTCCTTGCGCATGTGGTCGGTCATCTCAGCGCGGAAGGCCTCGAAGACTCGGGCGACCTCGAAGAGTTCGGGGTGGCGGTCACCGTGGGCGGTGTTCACTTTCTCGATCAACGCGGAGAGCCGCGGGAGCTCGGTCTTGAGGTAGGTGTGATGGAACCGCTCGATGTGATCGGCGACGTCGGTCATTGAGCGGTCGGCCCAGCGCAGGCCGGTCTCGGGGTGGCCGGTGACGAGGTCGACCACCTCGGCGGTGACGGTCGAAGGATCGAGCCCCTTGCGCTGGCAGGCCTGCTCGAGCGTGCGCCCGCCGCTGCAGCAGTAGTCGATGCCGTGCCGCTCGAAGATGCGGGCCGCCTGCGGGTGGTTGGCGACGATCTCGCCGACGCGGTCGGTGCTGGTGAGTGTCTGGTTCATGCTGAGTCCTTTCAGGCGAAGAAGGTGGATGGGAAGGAGCGGCCGACTAGAGGCAGGGTGTGAAGAACTGATCGATGAAGACGATGAAGTCGTTGTTGTCGAA
>JAUXUZ010000064.1 GCA_030680655.1 Phycisphaerales bacterium | reverse complement strand
TGCCGCACTGGACGAGCTGTGCCCACCCGACGCCGGCGGAGGAAGAAACGGCGGCGATGAGCAACGCATGCCGGAGTAGGTGCATGCAACAAGTTACCGCAAGCATCTGGCACTGTCGAGGGATTTGATCGGGTTAATCTGAAAAAGGTAGGACCGTGCGATCTCAGATCGTCGTGCCCGAAACCGTCACCAGGCCCGGCGTGGCCTCGCGGGCGCGTTTCACCAGCTTGGCACGGTCCAGCCGGCCTTCGCAGAGGCAAAAGAGGCTGCTGCCCGAGCCGGTGATGTGCACGGGAACGCCGAGGGTCTTGGTCAGGTGGGCGCGAAGGTCGCTCAGGCGCGGCTCCACGCGGCAAGCCGGCTCGGCCAGGTCGTTGAAAAGGTCCATCGTGTCGACCTTGTCACCCTTGGTTGCGAGCTCGCGCACGAGGCTGCTCTTGAGCTCACCATTGACCTTGGCATCGAACGCTCGGTAGACCGAGCCGGTGCTGATGCCAAACTCGGGCACGAACACAACCAGCGGGCGCTCGAAGCGCTCCAGCCGCTCGATCGTCTCGCCGAACCCCTCGACGATCGCCGGCTGCGGCCATCCCGGCACCTTCATGCCCGTCGCCTGGGTGAAGAAGCCGACGTCTGACCCCAGCGCGGTGGAGACCTGGGCGATGTGGTTCATCGGCAGGTCCATGTCGTCGAAGATGTGGGCCATCGCGGTGAGCACCGCGCCCGCGTCGGCCGAGCCGCCGCCGAGGCCGCCGCCGACGGGGATGCGCTTGCGCACCGCGAGAGAGACCGGCAGCGGCCTGCCGGCGATCTGCTCGACGTAGCGGTGGGCGCGGACGGCCAGGTCCTGCTCGATCGGCCAGTCGATGGGCGTTGGGCGCGGCGCGTCGGGCGCCCACTCCACGCTGTACTCGCTGATGACGTGCCCCTCGCGCCGCTCGATCCGCACGTCGTCGAAGAGGTCGATCGCGCTCAGCCACGAGCAGATCGGGTGGAAACCGTGGGGCGGCGCCGGCGCGCCGACGGCGAGCGCGAGGTTCACCTTGGCGTGGGCCGCGATGTTGAGCATGCTGGGCATGGCGATGGACCAGCATAAGCCCCGCGGCGGGCGTCCGGCGCGGTCGGTATCCTCACCGCATGAGCGCACACACCGTCGCCGATCTGGCCGCCGCAATGGAAACGATCGCTCCGCTTGCGCTGGCCGAGGAGTGGGACAACGTCGGCCTGCTGGTGGGCGACCCGGGCGCGCGCGTCGGCGGGCCTGTGCTCTTGACGATCGACCTGACGCCCGCGGTGATCGCCGAGGCCGAGTCGATCAAGGCCGGCGCGATCGTGGCCTACCACCCGCCGATCTTCACGCCGATCAAGCGGCTGACCGCCGACGACTCGCGCCAGCACACCATCCTGCGGGCGGTGCGCGCCGGCATGGCGGTCTACTCACCTCACACGGCGCTCGACTCTGCGCCCGGTGGCATGTGCGACTGGCTGGCCGACTGCGTGCTGCCGACGGGCAAGCCACGATCGGCGGACCGGCGGGCGCTTGTGCCCAAAGCCCTGCCGCGTGCCAGCGAGGAGGCGAAGATCGTCACGTTCGTGCCGGCGGGTGAGCTGAGCAAGGTGCGCGGTGCGCTCGCTTCGGCGGGCGCGGGGCGGCTTGGCAAGTACACGGTCTGCTCGTTCGCGACCGAGGGCGAGGGGACGTTCCTGGGCGGGCCAGACAGCCGCCCGGCGGTGGGCAAGCCGGAGGTGCTCGAGTCGGCGCAGGAGGTGCGGCTGGAGATGGTCATCCCGCTGCGCGCGGTGCCGCTGGCGATGGAACTGCTCAAGGGGTTCCACCCGTACGAGGAGGTTCCGGTAGACGTCTACCCGCTGGTGGGGCGGCCCAGCCGCGACACCGGCGCGGGGCGCCGTCTGGTGCTCGACAAGCCGGTGACGATGGCGCAGATGGCCGCGCGCCTCAAGGCGGCGCTCAAGGCGACGCACGTTCAGTACGCCGCAGCGCCGGCGCACGGCGATGGGTTCACCTTCTCGCACGTGGGGCTCTGCCCGGGGGCCGCGTCGAACCTGCTCGATGCCGCTTCTCGTGAGGGGTGCCAGCTGTTCATTACCGGTGAGATGAAGCACCACGAGGTGCTCGACGCGAACGCGCGCGGCGTGAGCGTGCTGCTGGGCGGCCACTCGACGACCGAGCGAGGCTACCTGACGATCCTGGCTGCGCGTCTGGCCGAGCTGATGCCGAAGGCGAAGTTTCAGACCGCGTCGAGCGACAAGACGCTGATGCAGACGGTGTGAGCGCGGCTACTTCCACTGCCGGTTGATCTGGCGGTAGGTCTCGCGTCCCTTGGTCACGGCGCCCAGGTACTGGATGACGATGGGGTAGAGGTCAAGCTGCGATTGAGGGATGCGCAGCTCCGTGGCGCGGGCGTGCCAGTCTTTCATGTTTGCTTCAAGCCCTTGCGGCAGCCCTTCGACGAGGTAGGCCTTGGGCAGGTTCTCGATCACCACATCGAACGCCTCGATCGGTGTTGAGCCGTCGCCGCCCCACTCGGCCGCCTCGAGCGCGGCGACGATCTTCTTGCCCGCCTCTTCGTGCTCGGTGAGCAGCTCGTCGCAGGCGAGCTCCTTCATGAACGCATCGACGCACTCGACGCCCATGAAGTCATCGCGGAGGCTCAGCAGGTGGCCGAGCCAGTTCGGTGTGGGCATGTCGGGGGCGAGAGTGGCGGCGCGGAGGGCCGCGGCGTCGGGCAGCGATGCGCGGAGCGCGGCGACCTGGCGGAGGCCCTGAGCCTCGATCTTCATTGACAGGTCTTTGGCCTGCTGTCGCTGCTGATCGGTGGCGTCTTTGAGGCCACGGGGCCAGGCGTCCTTGTCGGCGGGGTCTGCGGTGAAGCGCCTCGTCAGCGCTTGGGCCATGCCGAAGGCGGGCGTCATGCCGTCGCCGACACTCAGCAGCGACTTGAGCCCTGCGAGCGCTTCGTCGGGCTTGTCGGTGACGAGCGCGCGGACCCACGCGACGCCCAGGGCGGCCTGCTTCACGTCCGGTGCGTGCCCGCCGCCGGCGACGCGCCGCAGCACCGCGGCCTTGGCACCCTCACTCTCGAGGTAGTCGCGCCCTTCGACGGCGATGCGGAAGGGGACGAGCTGGTCGTCGGTGCCGTGGATGAAGGCGGTGGGGACGACGCGCATGCCCATCAGCGGCATGCGCGGCACGCCCCCGCCGTAGACGGTGACACCGTTGAAGAGGCGCGGGAACCGGTTGGCGAGCATGACCTGCGCGAACGCGCCCTGGCTGTGCCCGACGAGGATGATCTTGGCGGTGGGGAAGGTGCGGGTCATCTCCAGCACAAAGTCACGCATCAGGAGTACGTCACCGATCTCAAGGCCGGGGAAGCGGGAGCCGTCGGCGGTCTCGCGTGAGCCGTCGACGCTCACGACGATCGCGCCCGGCGCGAGGTCCTGCGCGGGGAGCGCGGCGGGCCCCCAGGTGTGGTCGAGCCCGTAGCCGTGGAGCACGACGACGACGTCGCGCGGCTTGCCGCGCTCGAAACCCTCGGGCAGCACCCATGAGTACTTCAACAGCCCGACGCGGTCTGCCCCATCCTCGGTGTAGCCGGTGCAGCCGCTGTCGGCGGTATAGATGGTGTTGGGCCTCGCGTCGGTGAGTTTGGTTTTCGGGTCAAGCGGCGTGGGCTTGCGGGTCGGCGCGGCCTCGGGTGCCGGCTTGGGCTCAACCACTTTCGGTGGCAGCGCGTTGGACGGCCTTGGCGGCGCGGGCGGCTGGGGCGCTGCCGCGGTCGTCAGGATCATCAGGCCGATCGCCGCGGTCGTCATCAGGGGCATGGCGAGAGGATACTGCATGATCGGCGGTTGGCGTCGCGGCGCGGGGGCGGCTGGACGTGGGGCGCGGTGGTGGCGCGTCGGCGGGGTCTTTGACGGTGCGGAAGCGGGCGAGGAGGGCCGCGATCCGGCGGATCTCGGTGGGGTCGGTCTCGGTGTCGAGGAGTTTGAGGAGGGCGTCGAGTGCGCGCTGGTGCGCGTGCAGGACGGCCTGGTTGTACGCCTGGATCGTGGTGCTCTGCATTTGGGCCCCCTGTCGTGGCTGGTTTGGCCACGGGGGAGTATACCACGGGTGTTTGGGTTGTGCAAGGTAAATAGACGGATTTTGTTTGGAATTGCGATGAATTCTCGTCTGATTATTGGAGTTTCTGATTTTCAGACGATATTCTCTAGCATGGCCACAACGATTCAGGTCGCCGCGCGCGGCACAGTCGTGATTCCGAAGCAGCTTCGTCTGCTCTTTGGAATTGAGGAGGGGTCGCTGCTGATTCTCGAACAGACCGAGCAAGGGATCCTGTTGCGGCCGGCCCGCGCTGTGCCCGTGGAGGTTTACACGCCGGAGAAGAAAGCTCGGATGCTCTTGGAGGACGCGGTTGATGCCGAGGGGTACGCTGCGGCACGTCGGTTTGTGACCCACATGGGGCTCGATCCTGACGCTGTTGACCATGAGCGCCCCGATTTCGCACCCGACAGTCCGCGTCTTCCCTGATGCCAACGTGCTGATGGCCGCGAGCATCGTTCCGGCTGGCGGTGCTGCAAAGCTCTGGGGATTTCCAGGCGTAAGGCTGGTAAATTCGGAGTACGCCACGCGGAGGCACGAACTACATCCCACGGCCCGACGGCGACTTCGATGCTTGGTCATCGCACTACTACGAGGCCGTGAAGAAAGTGGGGGGATGCGCAGGGACTGAACCCCACCGACCTCAAGCCCCTCGAAACCGCCCTCGCGGAGTGGCAGCAAGGGTCACCCCGCGCACGTCATGGCCCAGCAGAAGGCCGAGGGGGCGCGGGTCGCGAAGGATAGGGCGCGCGAGGCGCTGGAGCGGGAGATCCGGCCCGTGACCAACTTCGTGCAGGGGTATCCCAAGACGACCGATGCCGACCGCGCGACGATCGGGATCACGGTGCGCGATACGAGCAAGACGCCCAGCCCGATGCCGACGAGCGCGCCCGTGGCGCAGGTGGACAGCGGGCAGCGGTTGACGCACCGCCTGCGCTTCACCGATGCCGCCGCGCCCACGCGCCGGGGCAAGCCGCCGGGGACGATCGGGGCCGAAGTCTGGGTGAAAGTCGAAGCGGTAGGCAATGGGCAATCGGCAATGGGGCCGGAGCCGGGGAGCCTTCCCTCACACTGCCCAGTGCCCAGTCCCCAATGCCCCTCCCCGGCTTCCGCTTTCTCTCGCTGAGTTCACGCGGCAACCTGCAAACGGATCTCCCGAGCAGCCAAGCGGGCAAGACGGCGTACTACGCCCTGCGGTGGGTGAGCACGCGCGGGGAAAGGGGGCCGTGGTCGGAGGTGTGCGCGGCGACGGTGGCGGCGTGATCCCCGAATCCTCACCGCAATACGATGTGAGGTATGACGACAACCACGGCGAACGCCGTTTCCGATGAACGCCTCGACCAACTGTCTTCCGCTGTCAGTCTGACGGTGCTGGAGATCAACGCCGATGCGCAAAGACTTGTCCCTGCGTTCCTTCTCGCGGACTTGATGTCACCCGCCTTGTGGGCATGGCGGGATGAGAAGCGGGTGCACGGGCCGGATGGCACGCTCTTGAGCGTAAAGTCGCGGCTGGATGCCCTGCAGCGGTTCTTCCACCGCTACACGTTCACGATCATGCCGGGTCTCCCCGGCGGGGACGTGTGGGGGCTGATGGATTTCGCGGAAGAAGAGAAGCGGTTCCCCGCGGGCTTTGTCGCCAACATCCGCGCCGAGTACGACGCGACGTTCAGGAAACTGCTCGCCGAAAACCCCGAATCGCAGTTCGGTCAGATCGTCAACGAACCGTACTACCAGCGCGGCTTCTTTCCCCGGCTCAAAAACGAGACGCTGGAGGTGATGAACGCGATGGGCAGCATTAACCCGCAGCACAAGCCCTCGGGCAAGTGCATCGGGCTGGGGATGTTGTGGGCGGCGGCGCTGGCGGTGTGGGGGCGGTTCCCGCTCGACAACATCTTCATCACCGGCAACCGGGCCCACATGTTCGTCTATCTCGACGAGGGCGACGGCCACCTGCTCAATAACACCAAGTGGTTTAGCGCCACGCGGATCAACAACCAGTCGGAGTTGTCCGAGTTCGCCAAGGTCGTCGCCTCCGGGACCGACACCACGTTCTTTTACAACCCAGTCGTCGGCATGTGCCACTGCACGTCCGGGACTTCGCAGGTTCCCTTCGAGCGCATCGCCGGCGTCTTCGACCGCATCGGCGGCTTCGTGTCCAACCCCCTCAAACGCCCCGAGACGTGCTGCACCCGGTTCATCGATCCTTCCGACGGCATCCCCGACCCCGCCGAGCACGAATCGGCGGAGAGTTACCGGGGCGCGGTCGAAACGTTGGCGCGGGAGAACCCCGGCTCGATCTACGAGCACGCCCTGTACGCGTTCCGCTCGCTCAAGGTCGCGCACCCACGGGCGTACATCCGGGCCGCGCTGCGCGAAGCGCGGGCGCGGGAACTGGGGCGGGGCGTGAACGACCTGCCGGAAGCGATGGCGATCGTCAGGGGCATCACGGGCAACGACTCGATCTTCGGGAGCCGCGACCGCATCGCCATGCCCGATGAAACGCTCCTGTTCAACACCGGCAGCGACCGGGACCGGGCGCTCCTGTTGTACACGGTGCTCGCCCACTCGCCTACAGCCGATCCCGACAGCCGGATCGGGTTCTCTCCCGAGGGGAGTTTCGTGCGCCACCTGAACGCGTGGATTGACGCGGGCACGCTGACGGCGGTTGCAGCCGAGTCCCCGGGTCTGGTTCTCTGGTAAGCGAGCCGGAATGCATGACAAGCGGCGAGCAAGTCTTTGCCTTGAGCGGGTGAGGTGCCGGAGAGAACAGGCCTTGACACGCCGTCCGCGGGACCCCTCGCTGGCATGAGCGCACCACCTTTACAGCGGACCTGGAACTGGCGACACAACTCCCACGCCCCCGCCAAAGCGGCAATGAGGGCGTACTACGCCCTGCGGTGGGTGAACACGCGCGGGGAAAAGGGGCCGTGGTCGGAGGTGTGCGCGGCAACGGTCGCGGCGTAACGTTGCCCGCACCCCGCGCGATCCGAGGCGTTACACTGTACGCTTATGGCGAAGAAACGCAAGGATAACGGCACGGTGGCGATCATGGATGAAAAAGAGGACATTTCGGAGCCCGTGGGCCTGAATGGGCACGCTTCAAAGCGCGGTACGCCGCCGCCAATTGCGAGGCTAGAGGAGCGGCGGAAACTTATCGCGTTCGGATGGTACGGGGGCAAGTTCTCGCATCTCGATTGGCTGTTACCGCTCCTTCCGACGTGTCACCACTACTGCGAGCCGTTCGCAGGCTCCGCCGCCATCCTGCTCAACCGTCCACCGTCGCCGATTGAAACGTACAACGATCTTGACGGCGAAGTCTGCAACTTCTTCCGGGTACTCAGGGAGCAACGGGACAAACTTACCGAAGCGATCGCGCTTACGCCGTTCTCGCGTGAAGAGTTTTCTGTCGCGTGCGACCTTGATCCGGCCCAAACGCCCTTTGAGCGGGCCCGACGGTTCTACACGCGGGCGCGGCAGGTTCGCACCGGCCTTGCGCAGACCGCAAGCATCGGGCGATGGGCCAACTGCAAGGACACCAGTCGCGCGGGCATGAGCGGCGTTGTCAGCCGTTGGCTTGGCGGCATCGAAGCGCTGCCCGAAATCGGCGCGCGATTGCTCCGTGTGCAAATCGAGAACCGGCCAGCCGTGGACGTGGTGCGTTTGTACGACGCGAAGGAAACCCTGTTCTACTGCGACCCGCCCTATGTGCATGACACACGCGGCGATTCCAAGGCGTACGTCCACGAAATGACGGACGATCAGCACCGTGAGCTCGCGGAATCGCTGAATCACGCCAAAGGCATGGTCGCGTTCTCAAACTACGATTGTGACCTTATCAACAAGTTGTACCCAGCTAAGCGCTGGCGGAAGATCGTCGGTCCTGAGCGGACGATTCACTCCACGAAGGACACCCGCTCCGAAGTGCTCTGGGTCAACTATGACCCGGACAAGAAGAAGAACAGCGGGGATTTGTGGGGAGGCGAGTAATGCCCAGTCCCCGCGAACTACTCGACGCAAGTTTGGCGAAGGCCGTCAAACTCGGTAAGACTCCCGCCATCTCCGACAAGGCGATTCTGGGCCGCATCGACTATGTGTGCAACTGTCTCGGCAATCGCGCGGGTGTCCGCTTGCTCATGTCCTGCATGTTGGCGAAACTCCATCGCCCGGAAGTTGATCCACGGAAGCCGTACACGGAAATCGGGGGAAGGGACTCTTTTTCTGGTCGGACATACGACGAGCAACATCTGAGCGGGTTCATTTCGGCGAACCGGCTGCCCTGCAACAGTACGACGGCCTTCCTCACGCCCGCGCTCCGCAATCAAGACAGCACGCTCACCACCAGTTCCGTGCTGGTCGGGCGACCTCCGCAGGTCTACAAGGACACGCTGCAACTCCTTGATGACGTTGCTCGTGGGAAGGTCACCGCTGAGCAAGTGTTGACGGAGGCGATCCGCGCCCTGGTCGTGGTGCGCGACGACAAGCAGGCCAGAATGAAGGGGCTTGTCGCCGCCCTCAAACACGGAGACGATGCCCTTCCGCTCCCGACGGAGGGAATCGTGACGCTGCTTCAACAGCATTTGGCCTGCAAGCACAGCAGCCGATTGCCCGTGTTGATCGTTGCCGCCGCCTACCAAGCCGCCGCCACCCAGTTGGGCGAGAAGGCGTGTGCATTGAAGGGACACCTCTCGGCGGACGAGCAGAGCGGGGCAATGGGCGATGTCGAAGTCTGCCTCGTGAATGAGGATCGCGTTGTCACGGTGTACGAGATGAAGGCAAAGCGCGTCACACAGGCGGACATCGACCGAGCGCTCCAGAAGATCGTCGATTGCGATCCTCGAATCGACAACTACATCTTCATCACGACGGACGGCATCGACGACGAAGTGCGCGAGTACGCCGCAGGGATGTATGAAGAGACGAACGGCACGGAAATCGCCATTCTCGACTGTGTCGGATTCGTACGCCACTTCCTGCACCTCTTCCACCGCCTACGCATTCGGTTCCTCGACGCGTACCAAGCCCTCGTCTTGGTGGAACCTGAGAGCGCCGTGAATCAACCGCTCAAGGAAGCGTTCTTGACGCTCCGACAGGCAGCCGAGTCGGATGAATAGCCGACTGGGAAAATTGCTTCGTTTTTTGGCGGGAGAGGTGCCGGAGAGGGCAGCAGCCTTCCCTGGCATCAGCGAACCACCTTTACAGCGAACCCGGAATCGGCGACAAAAGTCCCGCGCGCTGGTGAAGTCGCACCTTTTCTTTGCCGACAAAAACCTCAGTGCCCCCCGCGTGCCGATCGACGGCTCGGGTAGCGGATGGGTTTTTCACCGAGCGAGCCGCCGAATCCACTTGCGGAGTGCTCGAATCATGGCTGATTACATTCCCGGCCCCGATGCGTCGTCTCAGGCGTGGCAGTCCAACTTCGTGACCTACGCCAAACCCAACCTGGCCGCGTCTTGATGGGGGGGGCGGCCAGCGTGGTGACCTCGGTGATGCTACTTTGGGGTTCAACCGTCGATCCCTGTAAAGGGCGAACGGCGAGAGGCAAGACCTCCACCTAAAGTCGCCCGAATGTCCAGCCCATCTGACCATGTTGTTACCCGGTTTGCCCCTTCGCCGACTGGGCACCTGCACATCGGCGGGGCGCGGTCGGCGCTTTTCTGCTGGGCGTTTGCGCGCAGGAGCGGCGGGCGGTTCATGATCCGGATCGAGGACACCGATCAGGCGCGGTCGAGCGAGGAGTCGGCGCGGGGGATCCTCGAGGACCTGGCGTGGCTGGGGATCACGTGGGACGACGGGCCGCGGCTGGGTGAGGTGGGGAAAGATGCACGCGCGGTGGGGCCGTACTTTCAGGCGCAGCGGGTGGGGATCTACAACGCCTATCAGGAGGCGCTGGTGAAGGCGGGCCGGGCGTACCCGGCGTTTGAGACCAGCGAGGAATTGGATACGGCGCGGAAGGCGGCTGTTGCGAAGAAGGCGACGTACAAGTACTCGCGCCCGTCGGATGTGGTGCTGGGTGAGTTCAGCGTGGCGCGGTGGGAGCGGGCGGCCAAGGGTGAGCCGCACGTGATTCGGTTTGCGATGCCGCCGCAGGGGATCGCCGTCAAGGACGAAGTGCTGGGCGATGTGAAGTTCGCGGCGGGCGAGGTGGACGACTTTGTGATCCGCAAGCAGGACGGGTTCCCGACGTACCACTTTGCGGTGGTCGTTGATGACGAGTTGATGGGTGTGACGCACGTGATGCGTGCGCAGGAGCACCTGATCAACACGCCCAAGCACGTGGCGATGCAGATGGCGATGGTGCGCCTTGACAACGGGGCGAAGTTCCGGACGCCGGTCTATGCGCACATGCCGCTGATCTGCAACCTCGACGGCTCGAAGATGAGCAAGCGGGATAAGGCGAAGGCGGCGCGGAAGGCGATGAAGGACGCGATGGAGGGGAAGAAGGGGCAGGTTGGAAACCTGCCCCACGAACTTCCCACCGTTGAGAGCGTGGCGCTGGCGGCTGGGATCGACGCGAAGCTGCTGGGGGACTTTGTCGCGGGCGAGAATGACAACCTGGATGTGGCGACGGCGGCGGCTGCGCACTTCAAGGTGCTGCTGCCGGAGATCGAGGTCTGGGACTTCCGCAAGAACGGGTACATCCCGCAGGCGATCACGAACTTCCTGGGGCTGCTGGGGTGGTCGACGGGTGAGAAGAGCGCAGACGGCAAGGATGTT
>JAUXUZ010000057.1 GCA_030680655.1 Phycisphaerales bacterium | reverse complement strand
CGGGGGTGAAGGTGCCGACGTGGAGCTCGTAGAGGACGTGGCTGGCGAGTGGGGGGTTGTTGAAGGGAACGGTCGGCGCGGGGGGGGCGCGGTCGACGACCATCGAGGGGCCGTGGACGCCCTCGGGCTGGGCGAGCGAGGCGGGGTCGGGTCGGCGGCGGCCGTCGGTGAACTCAAACTGGTAGAGCGTGCCCGCGGGGGCATCGGTCACGAGATTGTGGTAGCCGTCGGTGCCGGGGGTCATCTCCAGCGAGCGGGCGCGGCCGGGGAAGTGGACGCTGAGCCGCTCGTGCAGCGGCGCCCAGACGGTGAAGCGGGTGCGCGAATCGGGCTGGATGAACGCGCCGACTTGCGGCAGGGGTGGGTTCATGGTCGGGCCTTGCCGGTCGTGGCGTTTCGCTCGCGCTGCAGGAGCGCAAGCGCTGCGGCGGCCTTGGGGTCCTTGAGCAGCGCGGGGAGCTTCTTTGCAGCGCGGCGGCGCCAGTTTGGGTATTCGGTCGATGTGCCGGGCACGTTCTGCGGGCGGCGCTCGGCCCAGAGGTCTTCGAGGTTGACCTGGGTGAGGGGGGCCGGGCCACGGGCCTGGAGGCGCATGAGCGACAGGGCCGTTGCCTGGGCGGTGCCGGTGGGGAGTTTGAGCGCGCGGAGCGCTGAGGCGACTGTTCGATTGCATGCGGCGCGGCCGGCGGTCTCCGCGGCGGCGGGCGATTTGGTGGTGTGCTTGAGCCGGAGGCGGAGGGCGACGTCGTCGGCGTGCCAGTAGCTGGCGAAGGTGGGGGCGTCGTGGGTGTTCAGGCTGGCGAGGACGTGCGGGCTGGCGGGGTGGATCTCGTTGCCGGGCGGGCCGCCCAGCGCGTATTGCTGCACGTGCATGCCGAGGATGCCGCTCTCCTTCATCGCCTGGCGGACGGCGGGTGGGACGGTGCCGAGGTCTTCACCGACGACGACGGCGCCGGCGCGGGCGGCCTCGATCATGACGATCGCGAACATCTCGTGCTCGGGGTAGCGGATGTAGGCGCCGTCGGTGCCCGGCCTGCCGCTGGGGACGCAGAACATGCGGTAGAGGCCCATGACGTGGTCGATGCGGAGGACGCCCGCGACCGAGAGCATGTGGCGCAGGACAGCACGGAGGTGGGCGTAGCCGTCGGCGCGGCCAGCGCGCGGGTGGAGCGGCGGGAATCCCCAGGTCTGGCCCTGCACGGCGAGCGCATCGGCGGGCGCGCCGGCTGAGAAGCCGTGGAGGAAGAGGTCTGGGCGGGTGAAGGTGTCGAA
>JAUXUZ010000056.1 GCA_030680655.1 Phycisphaerales bacterium | reverse complement strand
TGGCGGTGGCATCGCACTGGGCCAGGAGGGCTTCGTCGCTGAGGCAGGCGGGGTGGGGGTGGGGGAGGTCCAAGGGGGAAAGGTATGAGCGATGAGTGATGAGTTACGAGAGAAGACGGGGAGGCGGGGCCGCGTGATTCAACATGTCATCCTCGTGACTCATCGCTCATCGCTCGTCACTTCTACTGGCTCGTCGTCGGCACGGCACTGAAGCCGCTGTCGCTGCCCGCGGTGGGGTCGGCGTTGATCAGGACCGCCGCGAGGCCGGCGATCATGGCGGCGTTGTCCATGCACAGGTCCATGGGGGGGAGGCGGAGGTCGAGGGTGTTGTCGTTCGCCAAGCGTGTGAGCTCAGCACGCAGGCGCGAGTTGGCGCTGACGCCGCCGCCGACAAGGAGCGACCTGATACCCGCGTGCTGTTCGATCGCGCGCCCGAGCTTCATGGTGATCGCGGCCACCGCGGCGTGCTGGAACGAGGCGCACAGGTCCTCGGCCGTAGGGCGTTCGTGCTTGGGCGCCTTCGGACCGGGCACACCGTTCCACTTGTAGAGAACGGCTGTTTTGAGGCCGCTGAACGAGAAGTCGAGCGAGCCCGGTGCGACGCGAGAGATGGGGAAGGTGATGCGCGAGGGGTCGCCCTTCTGCGCGAGCGCGTCGACTTGCGGGCCGCCGGGGAAGCCGAGGGGGGGGCCGATGATCGCGGCGACCTTGTCGTAGGCCTCGCCGATGGCGTCGTCGATGGTCGCGGCGATGCGGGTCATGCGCGCGGGCGAGTGCATGAGGTAGATGGATGTGTGCCCGCCGCTGACGACCAGGCCGAGGGAGGGGAAGAGGGGCATGGGCGACGCGGTCATGCACCCGGCGTAAAGGTGTGCATGGATGTGGTCAACGGGGATGCACGGTTTGCCGAGGGCGAGGGCGAGCCCCTTCGCGCCGGCGACGCCGACCAGCAGCGAGCCGATCAGGCCGGGGCGGTTGCCGACGGCGACGGCGTCAAGGTCGGCGAGGGTGACGCCGGCTTCTTTCACGGCCTGGCGGACGATCGGGAGCAGGCGCTCGGCGTGGGCGCGGCTGGCGATCTCGGGGACGACGCCGCGGTACTCAGCGTGCAGCTCGTGCTGGCTGGCGATGGTGTTGGAGAGGATGGCGGCGCGGCCGGAAGGGTCGGTGCGGACGACGGCTGCGGCCGTTTCGTCGCACGAGGTTTCGAGCCCGAGGATGAGGTGGCCGGTGTTGGCGGCGCGGTGGGCGTTCTCGCGGGATGTTGGGCTGGTGATGGTCATCAGTCCCTGTGGAAGGCGCGGAGCTTTGTGGAGAGGCGCAGCAGGAGGGCGACGCGCTCGAACTGGTCGAGCCAGTCGGCGGTGACGGCGGCGACCTCGTCTGCCGGCACGGGTGCGCCCGGGAGCGGGCAAGACGGCCCGAGCTTGGCCGCGGCCATGCGGCGGTAGCGGGCGAGGGTGCGGTCGCCGCCGAGGGCGACAAAGTCGAACTCCTCGTTGAGGAAGATGACCACGGGGACGCGCCCGCCGCCACAGATGGTGAAGTGGCGGCTGAAGTCGGTGTGCTCGTCGCGGTCGATCATGCGCAGGTCGATGCCCGCGGAATGGCCGCCAAGATCAGAGGCGGGTAGGAGCTGCGCGATCGCGGCGAAGATGGGGACCTGCTGTACGCAGTCGCCGCACCAGGTGCCGGAGATAACCAGGACGTTGATGCGCCGCTGGAAGCCCTGGATGAGGGCCTGCTGCGGGGGGCGGAGCACAACCCCTATGGCGAACGCCTCCCAGCGGGTGCGCTCGGGCGGCTTGGCGGTGGCGAGGTACTTGGTATAGGGGAGCGCAGACTCGAAGGCTGCGCGGTAGGCCGCGGGTGTGAGCATGGGGGAGGTTATGGGTGCTTCCTGTGGAGTGCGCAGGCGGATGCCTCAGCCGCACTGCAGAATCATCCAGCAAGCCGAAAAGTCCCTCTGTGCGAGATCTGACTTCCTTATCCAGAAGTAGATCATGCCCATGTCACCCC
>JAUXUZ010000051.1 GCA_030680655.1 Phycisphaerales bacterium | reverse complement strand
TGCTGCACATCACCGACATGAGCTGGAGCCGGGTCAACCACCCCTCCGAGATGCTCAAGCTCGGCCAGAAGATCGAGGTCAAGGTCCTCAACATCGACCGCGAGAAAGAGAAGATCGCCCTCGGCCTCAAGCAGAAGGAAGCCAGCCCCTGGGAAGCGATCGAGCAGAAGTACCCCGTCGGCTCACGCGTCCACGGCGCGGTGGTCAACCTCATGTCCTACGGCGCATTCGTGCGGCTTGAGGACGGCATCGAGGGCCTGGTCCACATCTCCGAGATGTCATGGACCCGCCGCATCAACCACCCCTCCGAGCTCGTGCAGCCGAACCAGGAGGTCGACGTGGTGGTGCTCGCCATCGACAAGAACAAGCAGGAAATCAGCCTCGGCATGAAGCAGACCGAGGTCAACCCCTGGGAACTCGTCAGCGAGAAGTACCCCCCCGGCACCGTCATCGAGGGCACCGTCCGCAACCTGGCCAACTACGGCGCGTTCGTCGAGATCGAGCCGGGCATCGACGGCCTGCTGCACGTGTCTGACCTGTCGTGGACCAAGAAGGTCACGCACCCCAACGAGATGCTCAAGAAGGGCGACCAGCTCCGCTGCGTCGTCCTCGACGTGGACAAAGAGAAGCAGCGCATCGGCCTGGGCGTCAAGCAGCTCACCGAGGACCCGTGGATCGGCCTCATCCCCGAGCACTACCGCCCGGGCATGGTCGTCCGCGGCAAGATCACCAAGGTCACCAACTTCGGTGTCTTTGTCGAGCTCGAGTCGGACCTCGAGGGCCTTCTGCACATCTCCGAGCTGGCCGACCACAAGGTCGAGAACCCGCAGGACGTGGTCAAGATCGGCGAAGAGGTCGACGTCAAGATCCTCCGCGTCGACACCAGCGACCGCAAGATCGGCCTCTCGCTCAAGCGCGCCCAGTGGGGCGACACCTCCGGCGGCGGCACCTCGGGCAGCCCCGACCGCGCCGACCGTCCGGGCCGCGGCCCGATCCCCACCCGCGGCGGCATGGACAGCCACGGCGCGCTCGGCACCGACAAGATCAGCTTCGGCAAGAAGGCCTCCGAGCCCGAGACCGAGGGCGAAGCCGCTCCCGCCGCCGAGCAGGAGTAAGCAGCTCCCCGCTCGTCGGGGCTGAGCAACTGAAGTGAACACACACCGCCCGGGCCTTCCCGGGCGGTCTTCTTTGACCGAATTCATAACTTTGATAAGTTCCTGCCAACCCCTTGACACGCCCCCTGCCCGTGTGTTAGGCTTCCCCTGAGGCAGCCGCGCCCATGGAACGGGGTTACGCGATCGGTCTTGTCGTGTCTGCTGCCTATCTGCTGAGCGGTTCGAAGCTGCGCGCGCAGGAACGCTTGCTGCCCGCGCCCCCCGCGGGTGTGCAGACGAGCCGCGACTACGGGATCGATTTCGTCACGGTGAACCCCACCGGACAAGCTGTCCAGCCGTACACGGTGCCGCACGAACTTAACCCGTTTGGCGACGACCCGCGCTACGTAGACCGCCCGATCGGTAACGTGCCCTACGCCTTCCGTATGGCCCGAACAGAGGTGACGACGGGCCAGTACCTCGACTTCGTCAACCTCGCGTGGCGGATGAACCCGCAGAATCGTTACGCGATCGAACCGGCGTTCTGGGGCGGCCGACTCGTTCAGGACAGCCCCGACAACATGCGATGGGAGCTAGACCCAAACATCCCCAATGCCGCGGACGTTCCCATCTTCGGGATGGGCTGGCGGCAGGCTGCTTGGTTCTGCAACTTCCTTCAGAACGGGCGTCAGAACGATCTGACGACTCTCACGCACGGCGCATACGACTCGTCGACGTTCGGAGAGGACGGCATTCATTTCACCGACCAATTGACCCGGTCCCCTGGCGCTCAGTACTGGATTCCCAGTATTGACGAGTGGGCGATGGCCGGGTTTTATGATCCTAACCGGAACGGGCAGGGGCAGGGCGGGTGGTGGCACTACGGAACCGGCAGCGACACATTTCCCGTCTACGGGCCACCGGGCGTGCCCGGGAATGAGGCGAACGCGATCTGGGAAGGAACCAATTTTTCTGAGTTCCTCGTGCCCGTGGGCTCATACGAGCCGCAGTCTCCATGGGGCTTGTTTGACGTTGCCGGTGGAGTGACGGAGTTGACCGAGGGCGTATCTCCGATTGGGTACCCGCGATTTCGTTGGGCCGTCGGCTCCTCCGCGGGCGATGCGGGTGGCGTTGACTTTCTCGGATCAGTCCTGACTGTTTTTCCGGGCAGCGCCGGGTACGGCTTGCGGATCGCAAGCGCCGTGCCCAGCCCAAGCGCCGCCATGTTGTTCGTTGTAGCCGGCTGGTTTCGTTCACGCACCCACAGAAGACCTCGATGAAATCCACTGTTTTCTTTGCCGCACTGACAGCGCTTGTGAGCGCGTGCGCTGGCCAAACCTATTCTGTAACTCTTAGGGACGGGAACGGGACACTCATCGGCAGCCCCAATAGCGCGGTGGCCAGCGGCGGCTCCGTAACACTGACTTCCACGGCGTTCGGAACTCCAACGCTCACGCTGTCGCAGATGCAGAGCGTGCGAAGAATCGACGTTGAGGCAACGGTTGTGGGCGGAGTCACTGCAAGCATCGGAACTGTCGAC
>JAUXUZ010000048.1 GCA_030680655.1 Phycisphaerales bacterium | reverse complement strand
TTCGACCAACTCAAGAACGAGAGTGAGCGGGCCGAGAACGACCGGCACGACGACCTGATCGGCGCGGTGCTTGGCCACTTCAGGCTGGAGCAACGGATCGCCTCGGGCGGCATGGGCACCGTCTACCTTGCGTCGCGTGCCGACGACGAGTTCCAGCAGCGAGTCGCGGTCAAGGTCGTCAAACGCGGGATGGACAGCGAGGAGATCCTCCGACGATTCCGCGAAGAAAAGCAGACGCTCGCACAGCTCGACGACCCGCACATCGCCCGCCTGCTCGACGCGGGCGCAACAGCAGACGGCCGGCCGTACTTGATCATGGAGTACGTCGACGGCGTGCCAATCGACCGCTACTGCGACCAACGACGGCTGCCGATCAACGACCGTCTGCGGCTCTTCGGCCTGGTCTGCGAGGGTGTGCACGCGGCGCACAAGTCACTGGTGATCCACCGCGACATCAAGCCCAGCAACATCTTCGTCACAGCGACGGGGGTGCCCAAACTGCTCGACTTCGGGATCGCCAAGGTGCTCACAGGCGGCACCGATTCGCCCGGCACCATCGAGTCAGAACGCCGACTGACGCCCGAGTACGCCAGCCCTGAACAGGTCGACGGCGGGCCCCTCACCACCGCCAGCGACGTCTACTCGCTGGGCGTCGTGCTCTACGAACTGCTCACCGGCACGCGCCCCTACGCGTTCGTGCTCAAGAGCAGCGAAGAGGTGAGAAGGGTCGTCTGCAGGGCGGTGCCGCCGCAGCCGAGCGAAGCGATCACCCGGCGGGCCGGTGCGCGGCGTGGGCTCACCCCGCAACCGCCGGCGACCAGCGCTGAGGCGACAAGCGCGCCGGCGGACACCGGCACAGGGCCGCTCGACTACCCCCATACGCACCGGGTGAGCTCCACACGGCTGCGCGGCCAGCTCCGCGGCGACCTCGACACGATCGTGATGACGGCCCTGCGGAAGGAGCCGACGCGACGCTACGCCTCGGCCGAGCAGCTCGGGGCCGACATCGGCCGGTACCTGGCGGGGATGCCGATCACCGCTCGGCGGGACACGTGGCCTTACCGCACGCGCAAGTTTGTAGCGCGGCACGCGGTCGCGGTGACGGGCGTGACGGTGGCGGTCGCGCTCCTGATCGCCGGGCTGATCGTTCAGACGCACCAGAAAACGCAGATCCAGCGGCAACGGGACGAACTGGCCGCGACGAACCTGAGGCTCGACCAGACGCGGCGGGTGCTTGTGTCGATCTTGAGCGGCGCGCAGTCGAGCGACAAGGGGCCGGGGGCGACGCTGGGCGAAGTTCTCGAGGACGCGGCCCACGGGCTCCTCGTCACACCACCCGAGGATGCGCTCACTCGCGCAGGCGTGAACGAAGCGGTGGGCAAGGCGATGATGACGCTGGGCATGACCGAGAGAGCGCGGCCCCTGCTTGAGGCCGCACTGGCCGAGCACCAGGGGCTCCCACCGGCGAGCGCGCCGCGCCTGGCCGTTGAAACGGAGCTGGCGCAACTGCTCTATTACGAAGGCAAGTACGCCGAGGCAGAGCCGGCGCTCCGCGGGCTGCTCGCCCGCGCGCGTGAAGCCAGCGGGGGAGCGGCTACAAGCCTGGAGGGTGACATCCTCAACGCGCTGGGGGCTGTGCTGCGCATGAGGGGGTCGTTCGAAGAGGCGATGAGCGTGCAACGCGAGGCGCTCTCGGTGCGCACGGCAGTTGAAGGGGCCCAGAGCCTTGCCTGCGCCGAGTCACTCAACAACATCGCGTCGATCCACTTCAGTTCGGGGCGGTACGCGGAGGCGGTTGAGTCGTTCCGGTTGTCGCTGGCGATCCGAACGGCGAAGCTGCGCCCCGGACACCCGATGCTGCTGGCGACCAGCACGAACCTCGGGCTCGCGCTGCTGCGGGCCGGCGATGCTCAGGCAGCGATCCCCTTCCTGGAAGCGTCGGCAGCCGGGTGGGCAGGAGCGTTCGGGCCGCAGCACGCGGGAATCAACGTGGCACGCACCTCACTGGGCCAGGCCTACCGGGCGGTCGGCCGGTTCGACGAATCCCTCTCGGTGCTGCGTCAGGTTCAGGATTGGCAAGCCGCGGGGTCAGCAGAATTCACCCCGGCTCAGTTGGCCACGCGAGCGAACATCGGCATCACCCTGGCAAAGCGGGCGGCGAAAGACGGGAACTGCCAGGAAGCGATCGCAGCCTTGGAATCAGTGCGCTCGCACGCGCTATTCGGCAGTCTCAGCCGCGGGATGGCCAGGCAGGCCCTTTCCGCACTGGCCGAGGCGTGCGAACTCTGTGGCAGGGGTGCAGATGCCACCCGTTATCGGAACGAGGCCACCGGCTTCGCCGAAACGAGGTAGGCGCCCCCGGCCTTTCTCCAAAGTACATGACAGTGGAACGAGGCGTTTGCCGCATGGGCTGGGGAGTCATTACCTTCGGGCAACAAGCCCGCCGGGAAGCCCAGTAGCGGCCTGCCGGACGAACCAGGAGTCACCCATGATCCCCCGCACCAGGCTCTTCACCTCACTTCTCGGAGCAATGCTGATCGTTGCGCCGGCCGCGCTCGCTGACGGAGGACACGGCAGCGACGACAACGGAGGCAGCAGCGGCAGCGGCAACAGTGGCAACAGTGGCAACAGTTCAACCAGCGTCGCCAACGCACAACGCACGATCAGGGACGGCGCCGATGCAGCCGAGCGGGTCATCAAGCAGGAGAAGGACGCTCGTGTACGGCTGATCTTTGGGATGCGCGCCGCGGGCGCTGGTCCTTCTGAAGTGAGCGCCGCGGTAAGTACGGCCATCGCCGCCTTCACAGCAGCGACGTCGAACGGCATCCTCCAGGTGAACAACCTCAAGGCCTCGCTCCTGGCGAACCTGCCAGCGACAGCGACCGCTCGCCAGCGTGCAACGATCCAGTCCGCCGCCGCGGCTGGCGTAGCGAAACTGAACAAGCGGCTGCGCAGCGCGACACAGGACATTCAGCGTGCGTCCCGAGCGCGCATCCCGGCCGGCACGCAGCCGATGCCACATCATCCCTTCCCTGAGCACGGCCCGGGCCACCCGTAATCACCCACCGGCCCTTTGTGAGCGGTGAGAGAGACCACATTGCGCGAGCGGGTCCACGGCGCAGCGCCGTGGACCCGCGTTTGTTCGCGGTGTATTCGGGGCTGATGACCGCGAACGAGCAAAGAAACGCCAACCGCACCCGTCCGCGGCGAGAATCTCGATGCATACTCCAACCATGGTCATTCCGGTCGCAGCACCTATCATTGCGGGTGGGGCTGAATCAGTTGTGAGGTCGACCGACACCGTGCTGCCCAGGAGCGATCGCGCTTCATGGGAATGGGGTGGCGGCGACAACGAGCAGGCGGTGCTGGCCGCAAGCAACCCGCAGACCGATTGCACAAGGAGGATTCCGATGCTTAGAACCTACGCAATAGCGGCCGTGGCGTTTGCCGCTCCAGCATGCGCGACGGCGGATGTCGCGCTGCTCACTCAGCAGCGGTTTATCGAGGCAACAACGTCCTTCGACGGCAACCTCGTCACCGCCGCCGCTCCGGACTTTGCCCCGTTCATCGCGACGGTGACCGCGGACACGACTTTTCCTGCGGCGAACGGCGGCTCGGGCGCCAACACCGCGGTCTCGTCGATCAACTGCCTGGTCGATCCCAACGCGATCCGGGCTTCGGGCAGCCTGTCGGCGGCGGGGGGACTCACGATCAACGGCGGCCCCCCAACAACCGGAGAGGCCGCGGCCGAGATCATCGTCACCTTCGTCGTAACGACCGCGACGCCGTTCCGCCTTGTGGCCACGCCGCGCCCCAGCACACTGGCCCGCGACGAGTACAACCTCGACCTCGGCGGCATCACGCCCCACTTCACGGTGTTCTCGCAGGATGAGACAATGCCCGCGGCCAGCGTCGACCTGACCGGCACGCTCAGCCCCGGGGAGTACGAGATCCGCTACACCGTTGAACTGACGGGAGATGCCGCGCTGACCGCAACGAACTACGGCTTCACGCTCTCGCTGGGCACGCAGCCGTGCGGACCGTCGGACATCGGCAGCACCGGCGGTCTCGCCGCGGCGGACGGCGTGCTCGACAACAACGACTTCATCGTGTACATCGACCGGTTCTTCGCGCAGAGCCCTTCCGCGGACCTTGGGACGACCGGCGGCGTTGCCGGGAGCGACGGGGGGTTCGACAACAACGACTT
>JAUXUZ010000044.1 GCA_030680655.1 Phycisphaerales bacterium | reverse complement strand
CTTGATGTTCATGGCGTTGCTCCTTGCGGTTGGTGGTTCTGGTCACTCGGCGTCATTCAGAAAGGCCTCGACGTTCTCGGGGTCCATGTTGCTGAGGAATCCGACCAGGTCGATCAGGTCGCTGCGGACCTTCCCGAGGCTTCCCGCGAAGCCCCAGTTGCGAGGGTCGGCCTTCGCCCCCTCGGCGTGCTTGTCGAGTTCCATCTGCAGCACGTCCATCAGGCGGGCGATGTCGTTCTGCCTCGCGGCGTACGTCTGAGCGGCGGTCGGTTCGGTCTTCGTGGTCTTGGGCGTGCGCTTGTTCATGCTTCTGCTCCTATGCGAATGGGTGATCTGTTAAACAGCGAAGCCCGCATTTCGCGGGCTTCAGGTCGTCGGGTGGTTGTCGTTCTTGCGGTCCCAACTCGTCGTGTCCTTGGGTTGGCCGACCGCCCGCAGGTAGTCGACCAACTCGTCGGCGGCCCAGGTGTCGCCGTCGATCGCGTCGTGCTCGTTGGGGGCGTCGGTATCGCGGTCGATCTCGAAGAGGCGGAAGCCGCCGAGCGACCCGGGGCGTGGGCCCCAGTGCCCGTCGAGGTGGCGGCCGCGTCCGGCGGGGACCGTCGCGATGTTCCAGGTGCGCCCGTCGGGCGTGTGGATCTCGATCGCGGGGATGTGGAACCCGCTCTTGGCGAGGGTCTTGGCGAGGTCGAGCGTGGTCTTCGTGGTCGCGTTCATGTTCGTGGTCTCCGTCGCGTGCGGGGGGTGCGTTCTTCCCGCTCGCGTGTGACACACATTGGCCGGCTGATGGCGAACAGGCAAGGCGATCGGCCTGCATTTCTCGATGATTCTGCGACATGTGGGCAACTCAGCCAAACATGTGGGCGGCGCGGGAATGCGGGCCGCCCAGCGCCGGTTCACCACACGCCCGCGTGGCCACGGGTTGGCCCACGATCGCCCACGTCGCGTCCTCGCGGCGGGACGTACCAATCCCCCGCCACGCGACCGTCGGCGCTCGGACGCGCAAACAAACTCTGTCTCCAAGCGCGGCTGTTCCCTCGGGCGTTTCGAGACCGGTCCCCCCCGGCGGAGTACCTATTGCCCCCTCCCCTCCCCCGTTCGGACTACGGCTGTAAGGCTTCGGGTAGGCGCTGCCTGGCACGCCAACTGCATGTCCGAAATCGTGCATGGATGGCACGCGATCCGCACGCCGGTTGCCCGTTGCGCCGAACCTGTTGCGCGCCCGTCGCGCCCGCGCCGGCGCGGGGGGGGTGGGCGCAACAGGTAGTAAAGAGGGGGGTGTGTTGTTGTTTGCTCCATGATTTCTCGATGTTCCCGCGATGAACCTATTGCGCGCAAGAGGTTGCAATAGGCGCAACAGGTTGCTGCGCACCCCCGCTGGCGCTGCGGAATCGAGGGTCCGCGCTCGTGCTCGCGCTGCGCCGGATCGCTTCTTCGCTGTGTTTGAGCGGCAAAGGGCGCTGCGCAGACCAGTTTGTGTGGCTTTGGAGCGCGTTTTCATGCTTCGGCAACGTCCTCGATGAGCCGGTACAGCCTCTGGGGTGTGCCGCCGGTGGCCCGCTCGGCGAACTGGATGCGGCGCTGATCCATCAGCGCCTGCCGGACCTCGTCGTGCTCGCGCGGCGACCATGCCAGACGTCGGCTCAGTTGCCAGAAGGGCATCCACGGGTCGGCGGGGTGTTTGACCGCCCATTCCCGGAGCACGCGGATCATCGCCTTGCACTGGCTCTCGAAGTCGCCGGCGCTGACGTGCTGGCTGGCCTTGAAGAGCATGCGGCGGGTCTGGTGTTCAACCAAGGACCACGCCCAGTTCACCCCTTCGACGGAGATCTCGGGATTGCGGTGCCCAATACTGCACGCATGCACGAGCGCGAGGCGCCGGGCTTTCTCGTTGGCGCGGGCCCACAGCGCCATCCCCGCCTGATCCGACTTGGCTTCGGCCTCGGCGTACGCGGCGTCGGCCATGGCGCGAATCTCGCCGAGACGCATTCGAGCGTCCGGCGTGGGTTCGACAAGTTTGGGCTCGGGGTGCGCGGTCTTCAGGTTGCCCTTGCCCGGCTTGAACTCCGCCCACCACCGCGCCCGCTTGAGAATCGCTTTCGGGAGTTCGTGCACATCCACATCCTGGCCGAGCCCGCGGCGGCCGGCCTCGAAGATGAGCATGCGAGCGAAGAAGCCGTTGGAGAGCATCTTCGGCGACAGCGCCTCATAGAAGATGTCCGGGATTGCCGTCCCGAAGAGGCACAGGCATGGCTGGTCGATGATGCGTGGCTCCTCATCGCTGGCCTTGACGCGGAGCGGGTAGATCGTGTTCGCAGAGGTGTACAGCTTCAGGAGCGTTTGCATGATGCCCTCGTACCGAGGGTCGCGCTTGGTGCCGTACCCGCTGATCGCCTGCATGAGCGTGTCGATCTCGTCGGTCTGGAAGAGCATCACCGGCGTGAGGTGCATCCGGTCCTCGAGGCCTTCGCCGCTCGCGAACCCGTCCGCGACCGCCCCGGCCATGCCCGCGCTCGCGAGGATCCGCTGGTTGACCTTGCGCGGGAAGTCCTTGCCCGTGCCGGTGTTGGCCAGCCCCAGGAGGTAGATCGCGGTGCGGTTGTCCTGCGGATCGCGGACCTTCCGGCCCGCCAGCGCGGCCTGCAGCGCCACCGCGCCGCAGAACGCCAGGACTGGCTCGGGGTACGGCGCGTTGGCGAGCGTGTAGTCAATGACTTCATCGATGAACCCCGGCACGCGCAGGAGCGCTGGCGGCACAGGGCCGGGATCGATCGGCGCGGCCGGCGGCGGCTCCGCCTGCGGGGTTGTGACCTTGAATGCGGACAGATCGACATCGCCGGAGGCAGGTTCCACACCAAATCCCTCGCGCCGCAGCGCTCGGGCGGCCGCCGCGAAATCACCGTCGTGCTTGAGCAGCGAGTACACGGCGAAGAGCGAGTACCCGCGCCCGTCCTCGAAGGGCGGGGCGTTGGTCGAGAACACATAGAACACGCCGCCCTTGAGCGTGGCACTGCAGCCCCGGTCCTTGCCGGGGCGGGCCCAGTGCTCATTCTCGCCTCCGCTCACGCGTGACCAGCCGTGCTCGACCAGTAGATCGCGGACATCGCCGCGCTGGTTGAAGTCATCGCCCGGCTTCAGGTCACTGGGTGATGAGGCTGAGGAAGTCTTGGGGAGAGGACCATTCTCCACAGGATTCCGGGCCTCGTTGAGCTCCCATGCGCAGGCCAGCAAGCACTCGCGCTCCTCGGGCGTGATGACCGGCAACGCTGCAAGATCGCCAGCTGTGAGCACATACCCGTTCGACGGTGCGCACAGGAACATCCCGCCCTCGCCTCGGGTCTCGATCATCGTGGCGACCGCATGCCAGCGACCATCGGGTCCCTTCCGCGGCGTGAACCGTTTCCCGGCAACCTCGATCGGCTCGGTCCCTGAAGCGGCGAAACACCGCTGGGCGAGTTTCATATTGCCGCAGACCGGGTCCGAACATCGGTATGCGACATGGCGACCGCCCGAGGGTGTGGTCTCGACGACCAGGCGATCGATGAGCCCCGGGCACACAGCCTCGACCCGCGCTCGCCACGGCTCGAACGCCACGCCAGCCAGGTCGAAGTCGATCATCTCGAGGTTACCCGAGACGCGTCCGCACACCAGGCACAGATCACGCCGGGCGGGCCCGGCGAACCAGCGCGCGTGCTCCGCCGGCGTTGGGAGCCGCGTCTGGTACGACTTCCACGAGCGCAGGGCAACGCGCTTGTCGTCGCCCTCGCGGATCGCCGGCAGTACGCAGAGCCCCGCAGCGGTATATCGCCGGGCCGCGTCCAGGGTTGAGGGCAACGGGAGCGTCATTCGAACGGAACCTCCCACGCCAGCGCGCGGTCGAGCGCTTCGGCAGGAGAGGCATGCACGTGCGCGGTCGTCCGCGGGCAGTTGCGAGCGAACCACATCTGCCGCGCCAGGTCCCGCGTCGCGAACGCCAGGTACACCGGCTTGCCGAGCATGTGCGCCCAGCCCAGCTCGAGCAGCGTGGCGTGACAGTCCGTGGCATTGATCCACGCAAAGAACAGGTCCGACTCTCTGATCCACTCCATGCACAGCCCCGGAACCACCCAGCGGGGGCGACTATTCACTGGCGCGGGCCACGATGGACTTGAGTCGTGCTGCCCAACGCCCGCGTGCCATCCGACCCACTCGTGGCTCTCGCCGCCGAACGGCACGAAGTGCGGCCCAGTGAAGATGAAACGGACGCAGTCGATCGGCTGTCCGAACGGCGAGACGCCCAGTTGCGGCACCAGCGGCAATCGCCAGTTGCCCGATCCATGCATCTTCCCGGCGAGGTACACACGACGCCTGAGCCGGGGACTGGGCGCAGCCGCCACGGCGGATCGGGGCGTCGTGCTGGGCGGGATGGACGAAAGTGTGCGAGTCGTCATGAAAAGTTCTCCGAGAATCCGACGGATTCGAAGTGGCGGCGCAGCGCGGCTGATGCCGCAGCGCCGAGCGAGGGGCGACGGCGGCCATCCGAGGCCACCTCCAGAAAGTCATCACAGACCGCGCCGAGGTCCTCGGGCAGCGCGTCGATCGCGGCGCGGACGTCGAGTTCGAGTTCTCGCCGGGGGATTGGTGATGCTGACGCGAAGGCCGGCAGTCGATCTGCCACGGCCGACATCGCCTCATCAAGCGGGACCTTCGTCGACTGACCGCCCCGTTTTGCAGTGCGCTGGGCCCGGAGGATCGAGGTGCCGGCCCGGGTCATGGCGATGGCAAGGAATGCCATGGGCCTGCCTCGCGACGGATCGAACCTCGGCCAGCGTTCCAGGGCAGCCAAAATGAGATCGGCGCGAAGATCCGCCGCGTCGTCGACGGGATAGCGGTTGTCTGTCAGACGGTTCGCGATCCCGTGGGCGGTCGCACCAAGTCGATCCAGATCGAGCGACGCGAACCGTTGAGACGTTGACGCCGTGGCGCACTCAGCCATGCGTCACCTCCTCAACGATCAGCCGCGCCGGCAGACCTTGGCGGACCTCGATGGCTACCGTGGCGGTACCGACGCTGGCCAGTTCGGCAAGGAGATCAACGACCGCCCTTTTGACCGTGAATTCAGAAGGGTCAGCCTGCTTCTGATTGGCTGGCTCCGTCCCAAGCTTGACCTCGCGGATCACGCGCGGGGGCGGGTCAAAAACCGGCTGGCCGCCGGCAACCCGGAGCGACTCGATCCGGCCGAATCCGATGCGCTGAATGAGCGCGATCAGCCGCCGTGGATCTTGACCGAGCGATGAGGTGTGAACCTGAGCGTTGGCGGTGTTCAAGCCGCACCGCCTCGCCC